>DASYSS010000050.1 GCA_036003045.1 Gemmatimonadaceae bacterium | reverse complement strand
TGCCGCTCGCGGTGCAGTGGCTCATGGGTTTGCAGACGGATGCGCTCACGCCCATCATCACGGCTCGGGAGTATTTCTCCTTCGCCGTCGACATGGCGCTCGCGTTCGGGCTTGGCTTCCAGCTCCCGATCGTCGTCGTCGGCCTCGTGTGGCTGGACATCGTGACGCCGCAACGCTTGGTCGAGCTCCGTCGCGTCGCGCTGTTCGGCAGCGTGCTGGTTGGCGCGCTGCTCACGCCGGGCGATCTGGTGTGGACGACGATCGCCATGGCCGCGCCGCTGTACGCGCTCTACGAGTTGAGCATTGTCGCCGGTCGGCGCGTCGCGAGCCGCCGCCGCTACTGATCGTAGATCGCGAAGGTCCGGGCAAACGAGAGAGGGGACTCGCCAATCGCGAGTCCCCTCTCTCGTGTTGCGGCTCCGCGCTCGACGCTACTCCACGACGATCTTCCCCTGCATCATCGGATGCAACGAGCAGTAGTACGCGTAGGTGCCCGGCTTGGCGAGCGTCACGCTGAAACGCTGGTCCGTGTCCAGAACGGTCGACGGCTTGAACTTGGCCTGCGTGCTCACGATGAGATGGGGCACGTCGTCCTTGTTGATCCACGTCACGGTCGTGCCGGCCTTCACGGTCAACGGTGAGGGCGCGAACGCAAAGTTGTCGATCCCGATCTCGTTCGCCGCGAGCGTGAAGTTCTTCCGGCTCGCCTTCCGCTGCATCATCGCGTCGTGCGACGCCGCCTCGAACGCCGGCGGTTCACCGGATAGCGTCGCGTCGACGACGGCGAGCGCGCCGCGCCCCGGAATGAACGTGACGTTGGTGATGCCGAGGACACTCTTGAGCCGCTCCGGCTCGACCTTCATCGGGCCCGGTGCCGGCGCCGTGCCGGGCGTCGGCTGCGGAAACGCGGTCGACATGGCGGTGTGGAACGACACGTTGCCTTCGACCTTCTGCATGATCTGGTGAATGTGGCCGTTCAGCACCGTGACCGATCCGAAGCGCTTGAGAAGATCCAACGCCTGCTGCGAATCATCGGTCCCCCAACCCCACTCCGGATACACCGTCCACAGCGGCACGTGCGCGAACAGCACGAGCGGCGCGCTCGATGGCAACGCCGCGACGTCCTTTTTGAGCCACGCGATCTGCTCGGCACCGAGTGAGCCGAGTCCGCCCGCCTTGAGATTGAGGACGTTGACAAGGCCGATGAAATGGACGCCTGAGTGGTCGAAGCTGTACCAGCCACCGCCCTTCGTGCCCTTGCCGTATCGCTTGAGATACGTGACGCCGTTGTCCGTCGCGACGTCGTGCTCGCCGGGGACGTAAAAGACGCGGCTGGTCTTGAGTCCCTTCAATACCTCGTTCGCCGTGTCGAATTCCTCCGCCTTGGCGAGTTGGGTGATGTCACCGGTGTGCAAGACGAGCGCGGGCCGCTGCGGCAGCGCGTTCACCTTCGCCACCGCCTCCTGCAGCGTCGCGGTCACGTCCTTGTTCGCTTCCTTGTTGAAGCCGATGTGACTGTCGCTGATCTGGACGAAGAAGATGCTCTTGCGCTGGACGTCCGTGAGATAGGGCAGGCGGCTGACGGGGAAGGAGGTGGGAATTCCACCCACCATTCCCCAGACCGTCGCCGTCCCAGCCCATGCCATACAGCGCAGAAAGCCGCGCCGGTCGATGCCGTCGTCGCTCTGGTCGGTGGTGATGTAGTTGGATCCGGTAGGACGCGTGTTGCCCTGCGCGTCGAACCGGTCGCTGTCGCGGTCGTTGTGGTTGCTCATCGCGGTCGATTCTCGTGTGGTGGTGGCGTGAGCGCTGGGGCTCTCCACCCAAGACCGACGCGCCGGTCACGATATTCCCGGTGACCGTGCGCAAAGTGATACGCGGCCTTCCAGTCGCGCGACCGTCGCGCTTGGCGCCAGGCGCGGAGTGCGCCCCGCGGCAGCCCTCTGCGAACCCGGTAGAGGGTGAAGAGCAGCGCAACGAAGATGAACACCTGCGTCAATCCGATTTCGCGGGACATCGACGACCTCCCTTCACGGCTCAAGAGTCGTAAAGGAGATCGCCCAACCTGATGCGTTATTCCCGTGAGATCGACGTCAACAGGAGTTTCCGGCTTCAGCCCTCAGCGCGGCGCGTGCGGTATGTCCAATGCCCTCGACCGACATCGCGCCTCTGTCCGGATCACGCCGATGCGCGCGTCTTCAAGTGCAGAAGCCAACAACTGACTCATTGCTAGTAGGGAGGGGTAGTGAACATGCAACAACGTAGTTATGCGCGGTGGCTTGTACCGGCCGTGGGCGGCGTGCTCCTGCTGAGTAGCGCGGCCTGCAACGACAACGGCATCAACGCGGTGGTGCTCGCCGCGACGAGCATTACGCTGAACACGGGCAACGGACAGGTCGGCCTGGTCGGCCAGCCGCTCGCTCAGCCGATTGTCGTGCACGTCTTGGATCAGAATGGTGCCTCGCTCGCGAACGCCGTGGTCACTTGGACGGTCACGTTCGGTGGCGGATCGGTCAACACGCCGACCAGCCAGACGGATGCAAACGGAAACACGTCGATCGCGTGGACGATGGGACCGGCGGCGGGCGTTGATTCCCTGCGGGCGGCGATCGCGAACGGTACCTCCGTCACGATTTCGGCGACAGCGCACAACGTGCAGATCACGAGCGCAACGGGCGACATCACCGCTTCCGTCAACGACTATCGAGCTCTACTTGGTACGCTCAACCCGAACGTCGCGGGAGAGAAGGCAGACGGGCGACGCGAGATAAACTGGGACGGCGTCCCCGCGGCATTCACGAACAACGACCTGTTCCCCGGCAACTTCTTCAACGTGAATTCGCCGCGCGGGGTGCTATTCACGACGCCCGGGTCAGCGTTCCGGATCAGCGACAATGGATACGTCGACGTGAACGCGAACTACGCCGGCGAGTTCAACGTCTTCAGCCGACCGAAGCTCTTCACGGCGAGGGGCAGCACGGTCACCGATGTTCAGTTCGTCGTCGCCGGATCGAATACGCAGGCGTTGGTGACCGGATTCGGTTCAGTGTTCGCCGACGTCGGGCTCGAGAATTCGACCACCATCGAGTACTTCGATGCCGCCGGAAACCTGCTGGCGACCGTAAAGGCGCCTCGACGGAGCGATGCAGCGGGCCTCTCATTTGTCGGCGCCGTGTTCGAAGCAGCGATTGTCGCACGAGTGCGGATCACCTCGGGCAAAACCCCGGTTGACGCTGCCGTGGACGACAACGCGAGTGCTGAAGGGAACCGAGATATCGTCGTGATGGACGACTTCATCTACGGCGAGCCGCACGCCGCCAGATGACCGAATCCCATCCCTGCTATTAGCATCGACGTCCAAGCCCGTCCTCCATCGTCCAGCGGCATCCACTAAGTGGATGCCGCTGTGTCATCTATGGGGGTGGCGACCTCCAGAACGGCAGTCGCGCGGCCGATACTAATACTGAATCAGAGAGAGCCCCCCCCTGGCCGCCGCCCCGCGACCCCCCACGCTGCCGCCATCGATGCACAGCACTCATGAGTTCCCGCTCGTCGCGCTCTCCGTTCTGATCGCGATCTGCGCGTCCTACACCGCGCTCACGCTGGCGGGCAGGGTCACGGTCGCTCGCGGACGCGCGCGCACCGCGTGGCTCCTTGGCGGAAGCGTCGCGATGGGGAGCGGCATTTGGAGCATGCACTTCGTTGCCATGCTCGCGTTTCATCTTCCGGTCGAAATCGCGTACGACGCGTGGTTCATGGCGTTGTCGTATCTCGCGGCCGTCGTCGCGTCCGCGTTCGCGCTGTTTGTCGCGGGGCGACCGCGGGTGGGCATTGCGGGTCGGCTCGCCGCCGGTGTCTGCCTCGGCGTGGCCGTCGTCGTCATGCACTATACCGGCATGGCGGCGGTGCGCGTGGATGCGCGATTGACCTACGATCCCGTGCTCGTGGCCGCATCAGTCGCCGTCGCGATCGCCGCGTCGACCGTAGCGCTCTGGCTCTTTCTCTGGTTGCGCAACGATGAGACGCGACGTGGGCGGGTGCTCCGCCCGATTGCCGCGGTGGTCATGGGCCTCGCCATCGCCGGCATGCACTACACCGCGATGGCGGCCGCGCACTTCTCATCGGCTGGCGCGATGCCACCGATGGACGATCAGTTTCTCATCGGTACGACGGGGCTGGCGCTGCCGGTAGTCCTTGGCGCTTTCGTGATCCTCGCGCTGACGATGGTCGGCTCGACGACGGATCGCTGGGTCCGCGCACAACTCACCGCGGCGGAGGCGCTGCGCGAGAGCGAAGAGCGCTATCGTTCCGTCGTCAGTGAGGTCGACGAGGTGATCTTTCGGACCGATGCCTCCGGACGATGGACGTTCTTGAATCCCGCATGGACCGGCATCACGGGCTACACGGTCGCCGAGACGCTCGGCATCGAGATCCACGAATGCGCGCACGGGGAGGATCGAGCCGCGGTCGTCGAACAGTATGCGGCCCTCCGCGCCGGACGCACCGACTACGCCCAGTTCGAGATTCGGTGTTCGACCAAGGGCAACGAGACACGATGGCTCGAGGTCCGCGCACGAGCGTCGCGCGGCGCCGAGGGAGATTTCGCGGGCGCCGCGGGCGTGATTCGCGACGTAACCGATCGCCGGCGCGCCGAAGAAGCGCTCCGTCACGCTCGGGAGGTCGCCGAGGCGGCAAGCCGCGCCAAGAGCGAATTCCTCTCGCGCATGAGCCACGAGCTGCGCACACCGTTGAACGCGATTCTCGGCTTCGGTCAGCTCATCGAGCTCGACGCGACGACGCCAGGGCTTCGCGAGAGCGGCGATCAGATTCTCAAGGCAGGCCGACACCTCCTGGCGCTGATCGACGAAGTCCTGGACATCACGCGGATCGAATCGGGCCGCCTGCACGTGTCGACCGAACCAGTCGCCGTCAACGAAGTCGTGCGAGAGATCATCGACTTGGTGGCGCCGCTGGCAACGCCCGGCCACGTGACGCTCGCGATCGAACCGTCGGCGATGGCGGAGTGCTACGTGCATGCCGATCGACAGCGCCTCAAGCAGGTTCTCCTGAACCTGGTCGCCAATGCGGTCAAGTACAATCGGCCCGAGGGCGAAGTACGGGTGAGCAGTGAACCCGTCGCGAGCGGGCGGCTGAGGATCTTCGTCCGCGACACGGGCGCCGGAATCGTCCCCGAGAAACTCCACCGGTTGTTTACACCGTTCGAGCGGCTCGGCGCGGAGCATCGCGGCATCGAGGGAACAGGACTGGGCCTCGCGTTGTCGCGTCGCCTTGCCGAGGCCATGGGCGGCGAGATCGGCGTTGAGAGCGCGATCGATGTCGGCACGACGTTCTGGGTGGAACTGGCCGAGGCCGAGAGTCCGTTGGCGCGTCTCGAAGACGCGTCGGCCGCGGGACTCCGGAAGCGCCCGACCGACCTTCACTTCGGGCGGCGCCGGATTCTCTACGTCGAAGACAATCTCTCGAATCTGACGCTGGTGCAGCGGATACTCGACCGCGACCACGATCTCGATCTGATCCCGGCGATGCAGGGCGGGCTGGCGCTCGAGCTGGCGCGGCTGCATCGCCCCGATCTGATTCTGCTCGATCTGCACTTGCCCGACATCCCCGGCGAACAGGTGCTCAAGCAACTGCGCGACGCCGCCGATTGCCGGAACATTCCGGTCGTGATCCTCAGCGCGGATGCCACGCCGGGCCAGGTGGAGCGGCTGCGTGCCGCCGGCGCGCACGCGTACGTGACCAAGCCCCTCGCGGTCCAACCGTTCATTGAAATCATCACTGAGGTCATGAGCCGGGAGCGCGCCGCATGATCGAGGAGGAACTGCTTTGTCGCGCGAAGATTCTCGTCGTTGACGACGAGCCGGCGAACGTTCGCCTCCTCGAGCGCGTGTTGCTGAGCGGCGGGTACGGCGAGGTGTGCGGCATCACGGACCCGCGTGAAGCGCTCGCGCGTTTCGACGAGCTTCGACCCGATCTCGTCATACTGGATTTGCACATGCCGCACCTCGACGGCCACGCGATGCTCCGCCTGGTCAAGGAAAAGTGCGGACCGGGCGAGTATTTGCCGATCCTCGTTCTCACCGCGGACAGCACGCGCGACGCCAAAGAGCGCGCCCTGTCGGGGGGCGCCAAGGACTTCTTGACGAAGCCGCTGGATCGCATGGAAGTGTTGTTGCGCACGCGGAATCTGCTGGAGACTCGCTTCTTACATCTGGCGCTGCAGGACGAGAATCGGTCGCTCGAGGCGAAGCTCGTTCATCAAGCGTTTCACGATCCGCTCACCGGACTCGCCAATCGCGCGCTCTTTCGAGACCGTGCGGCGCACGCGCTGGCGGGCGTTTGCCGCGGCGAATGCGTGTCGATGTTGCTTCTCGACCTCGACAACTTCAAGTCGGTCAACGATTCGCTTGGACATGGCGAAGGCGACCGACTTCTCGGGGTCGTCGCCGAGCGCCTCCTCAAGGCGACGCGCGGGTGCGACAGCGTGGCGCGCATCGGCGGGGACGAATTTGCGGTCCTCCTCGAGGGCCTGCAGCACGACGAGGACGCGTTGACGGTCGTGGGCCGCATCACGGATTCGCTCCGGACGCCCATCCGATTGCGCGACCGTGAGGTGGTCATCTCGGCGAGCATCGGCATCGCACATGCCCGGCCGGAAGATCGCATGGATGAGCTCCTCCGCAATGCCGACGTCGCGATGTACCGCGCGAAGGATGAAGGGAAGGGCCGCTGGGCCGTGTTCGAGCCGAGTATGTATGCGGCGTTGCTCGAGCGATTGGGGCTCGAGGCGGACCTCCGTCAGGCCGTCGAGCGGCGAGAGTTCCGCGTCGTCTACCAGCCGATCGTCGAGCTGGACTCGGGGTCGATCAGTGGACTCGAGGCGCTGGTGCGCTGGGAACACCCGGACCGAGTCCCGGGCGACCGGGTGCCTGCGTCGTTCATCGGCGTCGCGGAGCAGACGGGACTCATCGTGCCGATCGGGCGCTGGGTTCTCCGAGAGGCGTGCCGGCAGGGCCGCGAATGGCAACTCGCATCGTCCGACCGTGCGGCGCCGACCATGAGCGTGAACGTGTCCGCACGGCAACTCCAGGATCCAAACTTCGTCGGCGACGTGGCGTCGGCGCTCGCGGACACGCGCTTCCCGGCGGAGCGCCTCATTCTCGAGATCACCGAGAGCGTGCTGATGTCGAACGTGGTGTCGTCGGTGGAGCGCCTTCGTGAGCTCAAGACACTCGGCGTGCAACTCGCGATCGACGATTTCGGTACGGGGTACTGCAACCTGAGCTATCTCCAGCGGTTTCCCGTGGACATGCTCAAGATCGACCGGTCGTTCATCACCAACGTGGCACACAACGGCGGCGACGCGGCGTTGGCGAGCTCGATCCTGGGGCTCGCGACCAATCTGCGGCTCCACACCGTCGCCGAGGGGATCGAACGCGCCGATCAGCGTGCGCGACTCGTCGCGCTCGGCTGCGCGCTCGGACAAGGGTACCTGTTCGCGGAGCCGGTGAGCGCGGACACGATCACCGAGCTGCTCCGGTCAGGGGCGAACATGACGGCGTCGCCAGTGGAGCAACCGCGCTGAACGCTCGACTTGTGAGATACTAGCGGGGTTTCGTCTCCCTTCCCGGTTTGAGCTCAACAGGCCTGCACGATGAAGAAGCGAAGGGGAGTGATCCCCACAGCAGGCGGGCCAACCACGAGGGTCGAGTTCCGGCCGTGGGGGAACGCAACCACGCTGGCGTCGAGAACGATGGCGCTTCGATTTGAGAAGAGAATCGAGGCCGAGTCGGTCGATACGCTGACGAACGGGCTCGCCTCGCCGAGGCCGACAAAACTCGTGAGAGTGCCCCGTCGCTCCGCGAAGATCGCGCCGATGCTCGGGACGCCGTTGAAGAAGCGGAATCCCGCGTCGGTCTCCAGCGGCGTGAAGTGATTGTCCAACGTCGCCAGCCGCAGGGTGCCCGTCCGATCGTCGAAAGCAATGATGGTCAGGTTGCTGCCGGCAGACAGGGGTGGTTCGACGGTGAGCGACGCACCGGTCAGCACGTTTCTGACGGCGAGTCGCGGCACCGCGTTGGACAGATCGACGGATGCACAGGCGCTGGCCTGACCGAAATTGAGCGTCGCGCTCGCCGAGTCGAGGGCGCTCACGTCGGCGGTGAGCGCAATGGGCGTGTCCGTGTCGTTGACGAGGACGACGGTGGCTGTGTTGGCGACCTGTACGACGTTGTCGTGGTCACTGCAGGCGGCGGCCATCAGCGATAGCGCACCGACGACGATATGAAACGGGCGGACCATCATGAGCTCCCTGCCGAATGCCGACGTCGCTCACCGCGACGTGTCGGGCGTTGCGGGGTGGCAATTCGCTACCAAAGCTGTAGCGAGGGCAATTCCCGGTCCGAGTACGGCGGATTCAGCGACGTGGCGCGAGACTGGCGGCGCGGCGCGCGGAACATGGTCGGCGACGAGATACCGACGATAACAGAGCCTTGCCGGCGGGGGGTGATCCGCGTTGGGCGCGGGGGAAGCGCCGACAAACCCCTGGGATGTCCCTGACAGGCAAACGCCCCATCTCGATTGAAATTCAGAGGGCATGGACACCAACGCACTCGCGCAGATCGAAGCGCTGGCTCCGCTCGTCGGTAACACGCCGCTCGCGGCGATCGATTTCAGCTTTCGCGGAACCGAGCGCACGATATACGCCAAGCTCGAGTCGATGAATCTCACGGGCAGCGTCAAAGATCGGATGGCACTTCACGTGTTGCGGCGCGCGTATGAATGCGGCCAGCTCCAGTCCGGTGGGCGCATCATCGAGGCGACGAGCGGCAACACGGGGATCTCATTTGCCGCGCTCGGCCGCGCTCTCGGACATCCCGTCACGATCTTCATGCCGGATTGGATGTCGAGCGAGCGCATCAACCTCATTCGGTCGCTCGGCGCCGACATCGAGCTCGTCTCTCGCGACGAGGGCGGATTCCTCAGCTCGATCGCGCGCGCTGAGTCACTCGGGCGAGCGACTTCCGGTGCCTTTTTGCCTCGCCAATTCAGCAACGTGTTCAACGCCGAAGCCCACGAACGAACGACGGGTCCCGAGATCGCGGCTCAACTCCGATCAATCACGATCCAAGGTCCTGATGCCTTCGTCGCCGGGGTTGGAACGGGTGGCACCGTGATGGGCGTCGGTCGTTTCCTCCGCGCGCGCCGGGCCGACGTTCGCGTCCATCCTCTCGAGCCGTCCAACTCGCCGACGCTGAGCGCGGGCCGAAAGGTCGGACGGCACCGGATCCAAGGAATCTCTGATGAATTCGTCCCGGCGATCGTCGATCTCGAATTTCTGGATCGCGTGATCGCCGTCGACGACGGGGATGCGATTCGCATGGCGCAGTCGCTCGCGGCCTCACTCGGGCTGGCCGTCGGAATCTCGTCCGGTGCGAATTTCCTCGGCGCCTTGATGGCGCAGGAAGGCCTGAGTCCAGACGCTGTCGTTGCGACGGTGTTTTCGGATTCGAACAAAAAGTATCTAAGTACCGATCTGATGCGGGACGAGCCGGAGAAACCCGGATTCCTCTCGCCGGAGGTGAGGCTGCATCGCTACCGGATCCTGCCGAGGCGGTGCGAGTTCTGCCCGCCGGCAGTCCAACGGCCGCGTGCTCTCCGGGACGACACAGTGGGTAGCGCGTAAACGCTAGCTGACGCGCTGACGATGACGGGGTTCAGCGTGGCGTTCACTGGTTGGCGCGGTGACGATAGTGGCCGAGCCGACACTCAAACGTTGAACCGGATGCTCAGAATGTCGCCATCGGCGACCGCGTAGTCCTTTCCCTCGAGCTTGAGCGCGCCCGCATCGCGCAGCGCGTGCTCCGACCCGTACGTGATGAACCGCTCATACGGCATGACCTCGGCGCGTATGAAGCCGCGCTCGAGATCGGAGTGTATCCGGCCGGCAGCTTGCTTGGCGTGTGTACCGCGCCGAATGGGCCAGGCGCGCACCTCATCTTGTCCAACCGTGAAGAACGAAATCAGATCGAGGAGCTCATACGCCGCGCGAATGAAGCGCGTGACCGCCGATTCGGCCAGACCGTAGTCGGCGAGAAACGCCGCTTGATCGTCCTTTGCCATCGTCGCGATCTCGGCTTCGATGCTCGCCGACAGGACGATCCCCGCCGAGTGGTGCCGCGCCAGCGTTCGCGCGATCGAGGTCGGCATCGGGCTCGCCGCTTCCTGTTCGCCGCGATTGAGCACGACGAGCAACGGCCGGTCCGTCAACAGCGCGTAGCCGCGCAGCGGCTCGCGGTTGAGCAGCTGGGGCGAGAGCGAGCGGATCGGCAGCTCCTGCTCGAGCGTTGCCCGCATCTGCTCGAACATGGCGACCTCCAGCGGATCGGCCTTCTCCTTACGCGCTCGATCGATCCGACGCTCGACGATGCTCAGATCGGCGAGGATGCATTCGGTGAGAAACGCGTCGAGATCGCCAGCGGGATCCGGGGTGCGCTCGAGCGCGGGATTGTCAAAGTCGCGCAGCACGAGGCACAGCACGTCCTGCTCGCGAATCCGATCGAGCGCTTTCCGCGACAGGCCCTTGCTCTCGGCGCTGTGCTCACCGGGGATGTCGCTGAAAACAATCTCGGCGTAGGTGGTCTTTTTCGGCTTGAAGATGTGACTGAGCCGGTCAATGCGCTCGTCGGGCACCTTGACCGCGCCCAAGTGCACCTCGCCGCCGAACCCGGTGGCGACGCCGAGGCCGGTCAGCGTGTTGAAGACCGTCGTCTTTCCCGAGCCCGCAAAACCAACAAGGCCGACTTTGATTGAGGACCTCGAGCGTTTGACCGATCGGGAACGAGTATCGATGCATCATGGGGCGATGTCAAACGCACCTACCGCTGCGCCGTCGGCGCAACCGCAGGATCAGATAGACGAGGATGGCCATGTTCACGGCCAACGCGACGATGCGCGTAGCCGTGACGCGGCGCACGACCTCGTAGACCTCGAACGGAATGAACGACGCCGTTGCGACAACGGTGAGATACTCGGCCCATCGGCGTTGAAGCCACAACCCGGTCCCCTCGACGAGGAAGAGCGCCGCGTACAGAAAAGCACCGACGCCCAGCGCGGCGATGCGAGTCGGCCCCATGCTCGTGATGCGCGAGAGGGCCGCCTCCGTCACTCGCCGCTCGGTGCCCGAGGACAGCACCGACAGCAGCCGCTCCGACGCGCGCGGCATTCCGCCGCGGACCAGCCCGACTGCGCCGAGCGCGATGGCGAAAAGCAGCAAGGCCTTCACGAACTTGAACACCGCGATGAGCGTGATGACGGAATCGCGATGTCCGCTTCGGTCTGCTTGATCCATGGGGGCCTTTCTCAGCGACCTCATTCAAGGCGTGCATCTTGCGGCGCCGCACGGTTTACCGGCGCGACACCTCCGATGCCGAGGGCATGGGAGGGATCAATGATGCGCGACAAAGAGGCCAGCATGCGAACGGAGCACGGCGGGACAGACCCGAGCAGATCGGCCTAAGCGAGTAACACGACCCGTCCCTAGCGGGGCCATCGAATCGTGGCGGCGCGCAGCCTCACCATTCTCGTGACCGACGAAGTCGAGGCAGAGGGCGTCGCGCTGCTGCGTGCCACGCCGGAATTCGTGGTCGACGAGCGGCCGACGAGGCCGTGGCGCGAGCTCCTCGACGTCATCGGTGAGTATGACGCGATCGTCGGACGCAGCGCGACGCAACTGCCAGCCGAGCTGCTGCGCCGTGCGCGCAAACTGCAGGTCGTGGGACGCGCCGGCGTTGGGACCGACAACATCGACGTCGCCGAAGCGACGTCGCTCGGAATCGCCGTCATCAACGCCCCGGCGGGAAACACCGTTTCAGTGGCCGAGCTGTTCTTCGGATCGTTGATTGCTCTCGTTCGAAGGCTCCCGGACGCGTTCCACTCGATGCGCGCCGGTCGCTGGGACCGGAGCGATTTGCTCGGCACGGAGCTGCGGGGACGCACACTCGGCATCATCGGTCTCGGTCGAATCGGCGGGGAAGTCGCCACGCGGGCGCGCGCGTTCGACATGACGGTGCTCGCGTACGATCCGTACGTCGCGCCCGAACGGTTCGAGCGGATGCACGCAGCACGCGCCGAGTCGCTCGACGAGCTCTTGGCCGGGGCCGACATCGTGACGATTCACACGCCGCTCAATCCCGAGACGCGGGGTATGATCCGCGTACGCGAGCTGGGTCTCGTACGCGACGGCGGCATTGTGGCGAACCTCGCCCGCGGCGGCATCATCGTCGAGGAAGATCTGGTCGCCGAGCTGCGGCGAGATCGCCTTCGCGGCGCCATGCTCGACGTGTTCGAGCGTGAGCCGCTTGCGGCCGACCACCCCTTGCGCGCGATGCCCAACGTGGTGCTGACGCCGCACCTCGGGGCGTCGACCGCCGAGGGACAGCGAAACGTCGCCGTCGATGTCTGCGCGCACGTACGCGACGCGCTACTCAGCGGCGTCTTGTCGAGCGCCATCAACGTCGCCGGCGGCGAGCGCGCCGGCTGGGAGGATCTCCGCGAAGGGATCGTGCTCGTGCGGCGGGCCGCGGCGATGGCGAGAGCACTGCTTGCCGATCGCGGCGCACGCGCGGTCGAGCATCTCACGCTCCGCATCGGGCGCGGCCTTATCCACGGCGACGACGTGCTCCTCTCGTCGGCGGCGATCGGAATCGTCGAAGCAGTGATCGAGGGAGCGCGGTTGAATCTCGTGAACGCACGCTCCCAAGCGGAGGCGCGCGGCATCGCGCTCGCCGTCGCGCCGCTCCCCGGTGAGCAACTCTACCTTGTGCGGCTGACGGTCCGCGGGGAAGGGAACGAACTCACGATCGCCGGCGTCGCCGCGCCGGGCGCCCACCCGCGAATCACACGGATCGATCGCTTCACCGTCGACGTCATGCCGCGCCGCACGATGATCGTGCTCACCAACGCGGACGTGCCCGGCGTGATCGGCCGAGTCGGCACGGTTCTCGGCGACGCCGGCGTGAACATCGCGGAGTATCACCAGTCGCGTACATCGCAAGGCGGGAGCGCGCTGGCGGCAATCACCGTCGACGCCTCGATCGATCGCGATCTGCGGACAAGGCTGTTGGCGACGCCCGACGTGCGGTCGGTGACGGTCGTGAACTTCGACGACGAACCGCCGGCCGCTTCGGCGAACGACGCATGAGCGAGCCGCCGCATGCGCGCTGCCGCTCGCTCGTGCTGGACGTCGACTCGACGGTGGTCGGGATCGAAGGAATCGATTGGCTCGCCGCCCGCCGCGGGCCCGAGGTCGCGCAGCAAGTCTCGGCGCTGACGCGGGAAGCCATGGAGGGCCGGGTGCGGCTGGAAGATGTGTACGCGTTGCGGCTCGAGCGTATCAGGCCCACCCGCGACGACCTCGACGCGCTTGCGCGGGCGTACATCGACGCGGTCGCTCCGGGCGCGGTCGTGACGATTGCCCGAGTGCGCGACGCCGGGGTGCACGTCGTACTCGTGAGCGGCGGACTGCGACAAGCCTTGTTGCCCCTCGCGCGGCACGTCGGTGTGATTCCGGAGGATCTTCACGCCGTGGCGATCGAGCCCGACTCCACGGGCACGTATCTGCGACATGACGCCGAGGCTCCGCTCACGCGAGGAGACGGCAAGCGAGACGTCGTCGCGTCGCTGCGCCTGGAACGTCCGATCGTCGCCGTGGGCGACGGCGCCACCGACCTCGCGATGCGCGCCGCCGCCGATCGGTTCGTCGCATTCACGGGGTTCGCGAGCCGATCGAACGTCGTCGCTGGTGCCGACGCGAGCGTGGCGTCGTTTGCGGAGCTCGAGCGGCTACTGGTCGTCGAATAGGTCGCCCGCCTACTCGAACTGCCGCAGGAGACCCTCGAGCTTGGCGCGCAGGTCCGCCAACTCAGCGCGCAGATCAACGACGGCAGTCTCGAGCGACGCGATGCGGTCCACGTCGCGTGCCGCGGGCGCGGGCTCAGTTGGAGACTCGGCGTCGTCAGCGGCGTCGGCCGCCGGTGCTCCCGAGAGCAGATGCGCATATCGAGTTTCCTTCTGCCCCGGCCGCCGAGCGAGTTGGACGACGAGTCCTTGGCCGCTCAGCGACTCAAGCACCGTCTCGACGTCACCCACACTCGCGAACTCGGCCAGGCGATTCGTGCGTCCGCGAATCTCTCCACTCGTCTGCGGACCGCGGAGCATCAACACGCACATCACGCCCAGCGCCGGGGCGTCGAGGTCCAAACGCTCGTTGATGAGGTGCTGGAACTTCATGACGCGGGAGCCGCTGTGCTGCACGGCGCGAACGAGCGACTGTTGGCGCAAGGAGTTGACCGCGTTACGCACCGCGGTTTCGTCGAGGTCCATGACCGGTTCACGGTTCGACGTCTGATTGCACGCGCTGGTCAGCGCGTTCAGCGAGAGCGGGTAGTTGTCCGGTGTGGTCGCTTCCTTCTCGACGAGCGCGCCGAGGATTCGGACTTCGACCGGGGACAAGAGCATTGTCGATTTGGTGTGGAGGTCGTGGGGGCGGCTGGACGAGGGCTGTTTTGATTCTCCGTCACATAAATAGACGCCGATCGCCGAAAAGCGCATTGTTTGTCGGCCTCGTCGACGTGCGGAGATCTGGAACGAGTACGGTGGCGGCGTGCGGAGACCGAAGACGAGCGATGAATCTCCCTACGAGAGGAGCGCTTCCAATTCCTCCCGGCCAATGCCCGCCAGCACGCCCTGATCCTGCCCCAGAATCGCGTCGGCGAGTGCGCGCTTCGTCGCCTGGAGATCGAGGATCTTCTCCTCGACGGTGTCGCGCGCCACCAGCCGCGTCGCGAGCACGCTCCGCGTCTGACCGATCCGGTGCGCGCGATCGATTGCCTGTGCCTCGACGGCCGGATTCCACCAGGGATCGAGGAGAAACACGTAGTCCGCCGCCGTGAGATTGAGGCCGTGGCCGCCGGCCTTGAGGCTGATGAGAAAGAGTGGACACGCCGGGTCCGACTGGAACCGATCGACGCGCACCTGCCGGTCGCGCACCTGCCCGTCGAGGTACTCATATGGAATGCCGGCGGCATCCAAACGGTCGCGGGCGAGCGCGAGAAAGGACGTGAATTGTGAGAACACGAGCGCCTTGTGTCCTTGCTCCGTGATCTCCTCCAGCCGCGGGAGCAGAGCATCGAGCTTCGCACTCGGCGCGTCGATCATGCGCGGGTCGACGAGCCCCGCGTGGCAAGCGGCCTGGCGCAGCCGCAACAACGCCTCGAGCACGTGCATCCGGACCCTTCCGATCCCCATGCGGTCGACCTGCTCGAGAATGCTGTGACGGTATGACGCGAGCAGCCCGTCATAGAAGGCGCGCTGTTCACCTTGGAGCACGACTTTCAACGTCTGTTCGGTGCGCGGCGGAAGGTCCTGCGCGACCTGTTCCTTCGTGCGTCGCAGAATGACGGGTCGCAGCGCCCGCGCGAGAAGATCGCGCGGTGCCGAGGGAGCCGGCGAAGGTGCCCCGTCCATCTCGGTCAGGCGGACGAGCTCGGAAAACCCCGATGCCGATCCGAGCATTCCGGGATTCAAGAACTCGAATAGGCTCCACAGCTCCTCGACGCGGTTCTCGATCGGCGTTCCGGTCATCGCCAGTCGGTGGCTCGCGGTGAGCAGCCGCGCCGCCTTGGCCGCGCCGGAGTCGGGATTCTTGATCGCCTGGGCCTCGTCGAGGATCGCGTAGTCGAACCGAATGGCCGCGAGTGCGGCGGCATCGCGACGCAGCGTGCCGTACGTCGTGATGACGACGTCGACCGTCTCGGAATTGATCGAGCTCAGACGGCGCGTGCTGCCCGTGAAGTCGAGCACTCGGAGTCGTGGCGCAAAACGCTCCGCCTCGCGCATCCAGTTGAAGACGAGCGATCGCGGCACGACGACGATCGAGGGACGCCGCCGCGCGTCGGGCGATTCGCGCACCACGTCGAGCAGCGCGAGCACCTGCACCGTTTTGCCGAGGCCCATGTCGTCGGCGAGACATCCCCCGAGGCCGAATCGGCGGAGAAAGTCCAACCAGCCGAGGCCTTCACGCTGATAGGCGCGCAGCGTGCCGCTGAAGTCCGGCCCGGCGTCCACGGCGCGCACCTGTTCGAACGTGCGCAGCTCGGCGCGCGCCTTCTCGAACGTCGCGTCGACGTTCGCCTCGGGCACAGCGTCCAACAGCGCGTCGAGCAACGCGATTTGCGACGGTCGATAGCGGATGACTCCACCGACCGACTTCCCGCCGGCGGTGAGCGGCCCCAATCGGGCCAGCCACTCCAATGGGAGAAGGCCAAACGCGCCGTCGGGGAGGAGGATGCTCGTCGCACCCGCTCGCCGCGCCTCGAGCAGCTCGGAGAGCGAGACCTCGACCTCCCCGAACTTCACGCCGGCGTCGAGCTCGAACCAGTCGATGCCCGACCGTACGATTGCTCGTGTCGGTCCGGGACTGCGATACTCCGCGCCGCCGGCGTCGACCTGCCAGCCGGCACGCACGACATCGGCGACGAGCGCGCCGAGCTTGCGGGCGGGGATCACCAGGGTGGGTTCGCCCAGCTCGACGTCCCCCCCCGATTCCTGCTTCACGCCGTGCGACGCGAGTCGCGCGCGCGCGGCGGCTTCGGCGGCGAAGTCCCGATAGTGCACGGTGCGTGTGTCGGCGTCGAACACCGTTGGCGTTCGCTCGGCCCCCGTGATTTCCAACGGACCGTAGCGAAAGCCCGTGGCCAGGCGACGAACTTTTCGGAGCGAGAGCGGGGGCGGCAGGACTTTCAGGGCCGGTATCGGAGCAGCGTAGACCTCCGTGACCGGAACGCCATGGGGAAGGTCGATGGGCGGGACACGCGGCAGCGTGTTGAACGCGGCGAGAAACTCCGAAAGCTCCTCGCGGCTTACGGCGATGTGCCCCGTGTTGCGAAAAAGTGCCGCGATCGCGAACGCACCGTTGAAATCGAGGCGCGCGATGGTGCCCCGCGCGATCACCCATCCTTCCCAGTGCACGAGCGCCGATTCGGCGATCGGCATCTCGACAGCGCCGCGATGGAGTCCGCCGGTGATGACGTAGCGTTCAGGCTCTTCGCGTGCCACGTGGACCCGGAGCTGCCACGGCGGCTCGTCATCCCAGCGTAGGGACTGCGTCGGCCGTTCGTCGGCCGCGGTCCGAATCCGGCAGCGCCCGGCCTCGCACGCGTGCCGGAGCGTCGCTTCGATCGCGGAGCCGCGAAGCTCGAACGCCGACGCCGGCAGCGACGTCGGTAGCTCCCACGACCCGTCGAGCCTTCGGTGCTCGGTGGCAATCTCCGCGACGATGCCCACGCTTTGCCACGTCGCTGGCGCGTCGATGATGTAGACGAGCCGCCGCTCGGTCGAGGGCAAGGATGTTCTTTAGACGGCGGTGACGAGTCTGCCTGCCATGCCTCGTCTAGGCGAAAGAGCCGTCGACGCGCTCACCTTGCGTCCACGCGGCAAGCATCTGGTCGTATTCGTCCTCGGTCAGATTCAGGTAGCTCCCCGACGAAAACTCGACGTGCCACTCCCTGGCGCCGGGGACTTCGCTCATCAAGACGATCGAGTCGAGGTCGACGACGTAAGCCCGCTCGCGACTTACTTGCGGGTCCGGCAACAATTCGAACGGGCGCATTCGTTCAGAATATGAGACCGGTCTCGCCGCGGAAAGGGGGACGGCCCTTTCGCGTGGCGACGACTCCGACACTGGTTAGGGAGATTTCGCCTCGTAGAGCGACCGCAGTCGAATCGCTCGATAAAACGGAACGGCTGAGGCAGCCGCGTCGAACCTCAGGCTCGCGCTCCAACGGACCGTACCGTCGCTGCCCACCTCGTCCACTTGGCCGGCCGCGCCGAAGCCCACGAGCGTCGATCCGTCCGCTAGACGCTGTGCGGACCCCATGATCGGACTGATGACTGGGGGAGACGGCTGGTATTGCCACACCATCCGCGCCACCATGTTGCGTGTGTCGAGCGCATACTCGACCGCGCGCGCCGGCGCGGGGACGCCGCGGAAGTGGTCGTCGAGCATGAGCAGGTCGCCGTTCGCCAATACCTGCACGTCGTGCTGACCCCGAAACCCGTTCAGGGGATCGTCGCGGATCGCGAACTGGTTGTGGCGCCCGCCGAGGCGCCACACGAGCGCGCCGGTCGTCGAATCGATCTTCGTGACCTCGTCCATGCCCTGGAACGACACGACGTATCCGCCGTCCGAATCGACCGCCAGCGAGCTGGGATGCTCGAGGTCCGCGGCGTTCGGATTCGGCAGCGGCCAGTCGCCGATCGAGAACAGGGAGCCCGCGCTCCACCGGAACGTCAAGGCGCCGGCCGCGTCGTGCCGCTCGATGGTGTGCACCGCGAGGCGCGCGTGGGGTGGCCCGCCGACGCTGGTGAGGTCGAACGTCTGCACGTCGTAGCCGATCAAATGGGCCGCCGTCACCACGGTGTCGCGGAAGCTCAGAAGTAGCTCATGAGGATCCGTGAAATACCCGTTCGCGACGGCGAAGCTGCGCGCGACCTCGCCCCCGGCGGTCAGCTCGACGTAGGCGCCGGTGGTCGGTTGCCAGCCGTACGAGCGTCCGACGTACACCGTGATGTGGCCGTTGGGTTGCTGTTTGGCTTCGACCGGCCAGGCGCCGGGGAAGCGATGGTACCAGCGGATGACGCCGAGTTGGTCGAACGCGACGAGGAACCCGTCCGCGGTCATCGAGGTGTCGGCGAAGAGCGGCGCGACGAGCGTGTATCCCGCTGACGGGCTGCCGCTGCCGGTGAGATGAAGCGTCTGAAGCGCAGGCGGAAGCTCGCCCGTGGCGGCCGACTGCGACGTCGAAACGACGCGCCCGCCTTGCCCGATCGCCTCGGCGACGAGTGTGTACGTGGTCGACGCCCGAAGACCGACGACGACGACCGCCGTCGCCGCATGCGAGGCGACGCGATAGAACGGCGTCGCCTGGCTCGTGTCGTCGGCCGACTCATAGCGGATGCGAATCGAGTCCGCGCGGTCCGTGGTGACGGCGACGGTGAACGAAATGGCGCTGTTCGGGTTCGCGGAGACGACGACAGCGGAAATGCTGGGCGGCTGCGGAGTGGGAGCGGCAGGTGCGGTCGCCTGCGTTGTGTCGTCGCCGCAGGCCGCGATGGCCGTCGCGAGGCAGAGCAGGGCTGGACGGAGGGACACGGTGGGCAACCGCCGTTAGGGGTTCGGGGGACCGAGAACGAGCGAGGGGGCGATGCCGCGAGACTGGGTGCCGTTGCCCAGCTGCCCCACGTCATTCGCTCCCCAGCAGAGCACGGTGCCGCTGCCTTGCCGAATACCGCACCGGTGGCTCTGTGTCGCCGTGATGGCCGAGAATGCGAACCCGCTGGCAATCGGCGCCGGCTGAGCGAAGCTGGCCGATGGCGCGTCGAAGGCCTGGCTCCAGCAGTAGGCGCTGCCGTCGACGCGGATACCGCAGTTGGCGTCCGACGTGAGGCTCGTGAACGCCGTCGCGCTCGAGACTGACCCTTGTGGCGCTCCGTAGCACGCGACCGCTCCCGACTGGGTGAGCGCACACGTGTCCGACCCGGCGGCCACCGACCAGTATGCCGGCGCTCCCGGAACGAGCTGGGGCGACGGCGCGCAGGCGACGGGCTGGGGCCCGTAATAGTAGTAGTAGTAATAGTCGTTGCTGTAGTCGTAGCACGGACTGCCCGACGACGCCCCGAGTTGGCCGTTCGTGTTCAGTCCCCAGCAATACAGCTGTCCCGTGGCGAGGAGACCGCAGGTGTGCGAAACGCCGGCGGCGATGGCAACGAACCGGAGATTGCCGGCCACGGGCCGGGGACCGAGGCAGTCGGCGCTCCCCACTCCGCGGTCGGAGACCGCGCACGATGTAAGTACGCCGGTGCCGAGCTGGCCATACGTACCGAGCCCCCAGCAATACGCGACGCCCCCAGGAGTCAGGCCGCAGCTGTGCGCCAAGCCGGTCGTCACGGCAGCCAAGCCGTCGGGCACGGGGACCCTGAAGGGTTCGGACGCCCTGGCGACCGAGCCGCCGACCTGCCCGGTCGAATTCAAGCCCCAGCAGTACGCTTGCGGCGGCGACTCGTTCGAGATGGCGCAGGTGTGCGAATAACCACCGGCGATGCTCACGGCCTTGGCCGGCAGCGGAACGCGCTGCGGAGCCGTGAACACCCCCGTCAGGTCACCCGGATTCACCTGCCCCTGGGTGTTGAGACCCCAGCAATACACGTCGCCGTCCAGCGAGACCGCGCAGGTATTCCCGTCGCCCGAGACGATCGCCTTCGCCGCGAAGGGGAGCCCCACGTGAACCGTGAAATACACCGGAGGAACATTCGCGACACGAGCGATCAGCGTGTCGACGCCGACGTCGGGGCCGAGCGTCCACAGGTTCGCGGTCGCGCGCCCGCCGGCGTCGGTGACCACCCGCGCCGGAGTGACGGATCCTCCGCCCGTCACCTCAAACGTCACCTCGATGCCAGGTTTGGCATTCGAGAACTCGTCTATGGTGACGACGACTGGGGCCACCCCCGCCGTCTGGAGCGGCAGGCCCGCCTGATTCTTGATTGTCGCGGGGTTGAGAGCGGCCAGCGTATCCGGCAGCGCGGTCGCGACGAACGTGACTTCGGCCGCGAGCGGCGTCATCGACGCGGAATAGAGCATGGCCGTCATCGTCTGCGTGCCTGCGAATCGAGCCAACTTCCAGGTCATCGAGGCCAGGCCGTCGGCCCCCGTGACGACCGTGGGTCTCTGTGGCCCGCCGTCGCTGAACACCACGTTGATTCCGCTCAGTGGGTGACCGTTCTTGTCGGTGACGCGCACAACGGGACTCGATGGGACGACATGGTCCACGATCGCCTGTTGCGACAGGTCGGAGACCGCGGCAATGAACGGTGTAGGGGGCTTTGCAGCCTCCGTCGACCTCGTCGCGTCGCTACAGGCCCCGACGGCCAGCAGGGCCGCCGCCACGGAAGAGAATCGGGCTATTCGCCAAGTCACAAGCGCCTCTCTGAAACGGGATCGACGGGCGTCGCGGCTTTGCGCTCTCGCCGCCGGTCTCTACTCGCTAGCACGAATGTCGAATTCGAAAAGCGACATCGTGCAGGAGGCCTCGCCGCAACGCGCGACGAAAATGGATCCCCACCGCGCACGCGCGCTCGCGAAGTGCGCCATGTTCGCCGGCATCGTGACGAAGTCGTCGACTCTGTACGAAACGAGGGAGTCCGTCGTGAATCCTGCCCCATACCGGCGAGGAAGGTTCCCTGGAGCACCGTCACATATTCGTCCGCCGGGTGGAAATGAGGCGGAAGAACGTAGCCGTTCGGAAATCGCAACCGGATGGTGAACATTTCTCGAGCCTTGCTCGGGTCGCCCTCGACGACGGCGAACTGAGCACCCGCCGGAAAGATCCGCGGCGGCAAGAAACGTGATCGACTTTTAGACGGGCCGATCGGCGGCGCAACGCGGCGTCGGCGCTGAGCTGCGCGCGCCGGTCAACGCGCTCTCACATGACGACTTGCGCGTATGAGCGGGCGCGACAGTCCCATCAGACAGACTTCTTTAATGCCAGTTATCGTGACGCACCGACATTGCACCAGGCATGGCGCCGGTGCAGCAGACCGGGCGGTGATTTTGCGTGGGCCGGAACGCGATGCGGATTGCTTTTCCGGACCCGCGTGAGAACGGATCGTGCACGCCGCGGAGGGGCGGCCGGAGAGCCGCGCGTTCATCCGAGAAAACCCCACTCCCCGAGGGCAGGGCACATGCTTACCCAAGCCGAAGTCCTCACCCTTCATCGCTCGCTGAGTAGCGAGCGCGTCCTGAGCGTCTACATCGACGGTTCAGCCGCCGACCCGGCGGAGCAGCGATCGTGGCGCACCCAGCTCGACCATCATCTCGACAAGATCCGCCACGCGTTGGACAAGACGTTGCCCGGTGAGGAAGAGCGACTCGAACGATGCCTGGGCCTGCTCGCCTCGTCCCTCGCCGGACTGGACCCGTCGATCGGCGCGCCGGGCTGGGCGTCCTTCATCACGTCCGACCGCGTGCATGAGTCGGCGCCGCTGTCGTCGGGAACCCCGACGCTGGCCAAGTGGCGAACCGGTGCGTACCTCGCACCCTACTTTCGCGCGCTGAAAGAGAGTCGGCCGACGGTCGTGATCGTCGTGGATGCGACGGAAGCGACGATCTACGTCCATCGCGCGGGCACGCTGACACGCAAAGACAAAATCCACGCGCATCACCCGGTGGATGCCCCGCAGCACATGGGAACGCCGCCGCGCCCGGGATTCCACACCGGAACGCGGGGCACGACGGGCCACGACATGGCTCAACGAGCGTTGCTCAAGGGCCGCGACCGGATGCTCGCCGATGCGGCCGCGCGCGTCGCCGAGCTCGCCGACGGCGACGCATGGGTCGTCCTCGGTGGAATCAAGAGAGAGACTTCTCAGTTGGAGGGAGAGCTCGCTTCCATCGCGCCGCATCGCGTGATCACCCTCGCGTCGCTCGACGTGCACGCCTCGGACGCGGAGATCGCCGCTGCCGCCCGCGCCGGAGCGGCTGAACTGCGAGATGCGGCGGACGCCAAGCGCGTCGGCGAGATCGTCGGTGCCGCGGCCGCGCACGGACTCGGAGCAGTGGGCGCCCCCGCGACGAAATACGCGCTCGAACAGGCGTGTGTCCGCGACCTCTATGTCACCGATCGATACCTCGACCGCTACGAGCGCGACGCGGAGGACGCGGTTCGTGCAGCGCTCGATCAGGACGCGCTGGTCGAGGAGGTTTCGGGCAAGGCCGCGCAGCTGTTGGACGGAGAGGGCGGCATCGCCGCGGGTCTTCGCTTCCGACCTGCTCCGATCGGAGGCGCGCGCGTGGGGCGCAGCTAAACGGGGGGGCGCGGGTTTCGAGTTCCGCCTTGACTGCTATCGACGAGCCAATCACTCACCCGGTGGTTGGCTCGAGTCGTCTTGGCGCGGCCGCCGGCGACGCTCGGGAAAATGGCGGTCGAGAAACGCGATCAGCGCGCGTTCCTCCGGTGAGTGCGCTTGCCCTCGGTTCGATGCCCGCCGCCGCGCGCGCGGCAGCGGAATCGTCTCTCCCTCGTCGAGGTATCGCGCGATCACGATCGGATGGACGTACGACTTCCGGCAAATCGTGGCCGTGTTGCCCAGCTCCGACGACACGAGACGCATCGCGAGCGCCACGTTTCGCTTCGCCTCGCTCGGCGTCTTCGCGGGTCCGAGCTCGGCGAGGACGGTCGCCGCGCGGAGCGTGCCGCCCCAGGTGCGGAGATCCTTCGCGCTGTAGTGACCGACGCGCCTGCGTAAATACTCGTTGACGTCTCGCGCGGTGAGCAGGCGCCAACTTCCGTCGTCGGCGTAGCGAAAGAGCCGCGTGCCCGGGGTTCGGAGTTGCCGCGCGACCAGCCGCACCAGTTCGCGATCATGCACGACTTGTCGCTGCCGGATCTTCCCCTTGCCCCGGTACGCGAATCGTGCGGTCTTGCCCGACAGCTCGACATGTGATTTTCGCAGAGTCGTGATGCCGAACGTTCCGTTCTCGCGCGTGTAACGCTCGCCGCCGACACGACAGAACGTCTCGCTGATGAGACGCAGCACCGTGGCGGCGGCGGTGTCGGCGTCGACCGCGCGGGCCGGCGCGTCGAGCCGCGCGTCCAAACGAAGCGTGCGGCGAATGCGCGGCAGCTCCTTGGCGAGCCGGCGCACGCGATGGTACTTCCGGAGCTCGCGCCGCTCGACGGCCCGCTCGTGATAGCGATACTGCCGGCGGCCGCGCGCGTCGAACCCCCACGCCTGAATCGCCGACCGCGGGCTGGCGGCGATGTGTACGCCGCGCCACGCCGGCGGCACCCGGAGGGCCTCGATGCGCGCGAGCGTCCGGCGATCGCGAATCGGCCGGCCCTTTCCATCGACGTAGCGGAAGCCCGAGCGCTTCGATCCGAATCGTTTAATCCACAGCGTCTCGGTCAGAGCAACAAGCGTGCTGCCGGCGAATTTTAGTGTGCCAGAGGCGTGGTTCATGCAACGGCCAAGTCCACAAAACTCGCGGAGAACCTATGCGTGCTTCACCGCTGGCAAACGCCGTCGTCATCGCATTCGGAATCGCTCTCGCGTCCTCGCCGGCTCTCGCTCAGGCAAAGGCCAAGGCCACCACGCAGAGTATCTGCAAGGACGGCACGACGTCCACCGCGACGGGCCGCGGCACGTGCTCCAGTCACGGCGGCGTGGACACGCTGGCCACGGCGGCGGCACAAAAGTCGGCCAAAGCCGACAAGGCGCGCGCCGCCGCCGCGAAGACGCACGGAGATTCGACGAAGGCGGCCGCCGCCGACTCGAAGGCAAAGCGCGCCGAGTCGAAGGCGGTCAAGGCGGAGAACAAGGCGGAGCACGACTCGACGGGTGCGACCGCGTTGTGCAAGGACGGAACGTTCTCGCACGCGAAATCGATGCAAGGCGCCTGTGCTCGGCACGGCGGTGTGCAGCGAGCGCTGAAGGCCTGACCATCGGCCGGAAACCCCGCCGCTTTCGGGCGGCGGCTGCTATGCTCAGTTGCGCGGACCCAGGTCCGCGCAACTTGGTTTGGGCTCGGCCATGGAAATTCAGTTCATCCGAACCGGCTACCGCGACTACGTCTGTCGCGCGTATCGCGACGACGGCTGCGTGGTGCATGTCCCCGGTTATGGCGGCCGATCCAGTCCGCCGCACGACTACGGGCATTACCTCGTCGATCGCGTCTACGCCCCGGACTACGGTTTGTGGGGAATGATCGCCGCCGGCGCCGTGTGGGGCAGCATGCGAGTCCTTTCGGGCCGGCGACCGCCGCACAGCGCCGAACGGACGAAAGCGATTCTCGATGTGGCGGAGGAAGCCCACTCCAGCAGCGAGGGGCTCGTCAGCGCGTTTCAGAAAATCACCGACGGCGATCTCGATCATGATTGGCGCGCATCGAGACAGATCCTCGACGTCTGCGTCGACTATCGAGCGAAGTCGCGTCCGCGGAACCTCCAGGAAGTTCAGGAGATGTGCGCCGCCTTCCGCGAGGCGGGACGACGGTGGTCAGAGGTCGGAATCGGAGGGTCTCTGACTGTTTCCTGGCGCACGATACTCAGCTGGCGGGATCGGCGCTTTGCGCCGTCGAAACGCCACCGCCGCCACTAGTCGGCGTCCTCGCCGGCGGCGAGGGGCCCTTGCCATCGCGGTGATTTGGGAGAACGCTCATCGCCTCCAACGCTTCGAGGGTCGATGAGTCGCCCCGTGCCATTGGGTGTCGTGACGTGTCTGCTCATCGCGTGTGGGAGCGACTCGACCTCCTTCGCCTCTAAGGCCGGGTCGACGACTATCAGCGTGTCATAGGACTAACATGAACAGAACTGGCCGGCGCTGAGGATGGAGGTGCTCGACCGCACTCGTCGCGATCTGTCGCTCGCCGCGCGCTCCTTGCGGCGCGCGCCGGCGCTCAGCGTCACCGTCGTACTCATCCTCGGTCTCGCGATCGGCCTGTCGAGCGCGATGTTCAGTGTCTTCGAGTCCGTGCTCCTGCGCCGCCTCCCGATCGAGGGGCCGGACCAGGTCGTCGAGCTCTCGGGCACGGCGAGCGGAGCCGCCACGGAGGTGCCGATCACTCCGACGCAGCTTCATCGGCTCCGCGTCGGGACGCACTCCCTCCGCGCGGCCGCGGGGCTGGCGCATTGGCGTGTACTCGCGGATGCGCTCACCGACGGCGACCGCCGTCTCGTTTTGCGAGAATCAGTCGTCACCGACGACTTCTTCGGCGTCCTCGGAGCAGCGCCCGCCTTGGGTCGCCTGTTTCACGCGGGCGACAACGTGCCTTGGGGCAGCGGCTCAGCGGCCGGAGCGCCGATCGTTCTCGCCTACTCGGCATGGCAACGCGCGTTCGGTGGCGACTCGTCGGTCATCGGCCGGCACTTGGCCCTGCCGAAGCTGAATTGGATACTCACCGTCGTCGGCGTCGCTCCGCCCGGCCTCGACTATCCTCGCGGCGCCGAATTCTGGATCGCGTCGGAATATGGAAGCCTCGACGTCGTGGGGCGTCTGAACTCCGGAGCCACGCCCGAAGCCGCTCGCCAGGACTTCCTGGCCTTTCTTCAGCACGATCCCGATCAGCTGCGCGACTTCGGCACGAACGCCGTCGGGGCGCAGGTTCACACGATCGACGCGATGGTGAGTGGTGACGCGCGTCCGGCGCTGCTCGCGCTCTCGGCAGCGGTCGCTCTGCTGCTGATTCTCGCGTGCGTGAACGTGGGCAACCTGCTTCTGCTGCGCGCGACCGGACGCGCTCGCGAGCTGTCCATTCGCCGCGCGATTGGGGCCTCGTCGACCGATCTCTTGCGCCTCTTGCTGGCGGAGAGCGTGCTGCTCGCCGTGGTCGGCGGCGGATTGGGCGTGTGGCTTGCGCGCGTGATTCTCGATGCGCTCCTGCGTTTGGCACCGAACGGCCTGCCGCGCACTGACGTGATT
The DNA here is from genome assembly GCA_036003045.1 of Gemmatimonadaceae bacterium. Lineage (NCBI taxonomy): Bacteria > Pseudomonadati > Gemmatimonadota > Gemmatimonadia > Gemmatimonadales > Gemmatimonadaceae > Gemmatimonadaceae bacterium. Next base: position 161,527 of record DASYSS010000050.1, on the reverse strand, counting down.
GCCCTTGCGGGCACACCCCTCGCCATCGGCGCGCTCGTGACCGCGGCTGCGGTTCTCCTCTTCGGCGTCGCGCCGTCGCTCGTGGCACTCCGATTCGACCTCGCGTCGCCGCTGCGATCCGATACTCGTGGCGGAACCGAGGGACGGCGCATGCGCAAGGTTCGTCATGCGCTCGTCGGCTCTCAGATCGCGCTCGCGGTGATCGTGCTGGCGGGAGCCGGCCTGCTCGTGCGTAGTCTCGAGCGGCTGGCGTCGCTCGATCTCGGTTACGAGACCGAGCACGTCACGATGCTGTCGATCGCACTGCCGTGGCGGACGTATGTCTCCGAATGTCGGCCGGCATCGCCTCGGCTCAATGCATCCGATTCGGCGATCTGGTCGAGATGCGTCGGTGATAGAAACTTCGCCGCGCACGAGCGTTTGATGGAAACGCTTCGGGAGACACAGCACGTCGTCGCGCTGTCACCCGCGGGCGCCCCGCCGTTTCTCGGCTCGAACGTGTGGATGGGATCGTTCGCCGCCGAGGGACAGTCGGACGACGAGGCGAAAGCGAATCCATGGTTTGGATTCGACGCCGTGGGCCCTGATTTCTTTCGGGCCCTCGGCGTGCCGCTCGTGAGCGGGCGTTTGTTCACCGACGCGGATCGGGAAGACGCTCCGCGAGTCGGCATCATCACCGAAGGCGTTGCGCGGCGTCTCTGGCCGCACGAGAGCGCGATCGGCAAACGTTTTCACGAGGCGGGCCAACGCTCGCCGGACTCGTTGGTCACGGTCGTCGGTGTCGTGCGCGACTTTCACTATCGGCTGCATCGCGAGAGCACGCCGACGATCTTCAGGCCGTACCGGCAAGTGCTGGCCCAAGGTTACTTCGTCATGCGTACTCGCGGCGTCCGGCTGCCGGAGGACGCGTGGCGTCGCGCCGTCGAGGGTGCGGGAGCCGGCGCGACATTCGTCCGCGTCCAGTCGATGGACGACTTGATCGCACCGCAACTCGTCGTCCCCCGCTTCGACGCACTGCTGTTGTCCACGTTCGCCCTCGTCGCGCTCGTCCTTGCCGCGGTCGGACTGTACGGCATCATCGCCTCGGCCGTCAGTCAACAGACGCGAGAGTTCGGAATCCGGATCGCGCTGGGCGCGACACCGAGTGCCGTGCGAAACATGGTGCTGAAGCAGGCGCTGATCGTCGCGGGGGTGGGAACCGTCGTCGGTTTGGCCGGCGCGCTCGGTGGTTCACGGTTGCTGACAGCGATGCTGTTCGACACTCGTCCGTCCGATCCTGCGACACTCGCCGTTGTGTCGGTACTCTTGCTGATCACGGCCGCCGGCGCCGCCTACTTTCCTGCGCGGCGCGCGACGCGCATCGATCCAGTCAGGGCGATGAGGGCGGAGTAGGCGGAGCTGGACAGGGGGACGGGGACACGCCGCGAGCTTGTTCTACGCGACGCGCAGTAGGCGCCGCGGTGTTTCGACGAGGGGCATGACTCGGCCCCGGCTGTACGCGATCCACGCGGTGATGATTCCGACGACGGCCGGGAACACTCCCGCGGCGACGCCCATTGCCAATACGCTGACGGTCGTTGCCCCGACCATGATGATCGTCAGTCCCGCTGCCGCGAGTGGTGTAAGCGACGTGCGGATTCTCAGCAGGCCCGGCAGCAGCAGCCCGAGGGCGCCGAGGCACTCGCAGATGCCGATGAAATAGATGAAGGCGATCGGGAAAACGATCGGGCCCGACTGCATCTTGTCGGCGGGGATGATGAATTTCACCGAACCGGCGAACAGGAAGAGAGCGGCGGCGAGGCTCTGAGCGGTCCAGAGCAGGCGATTGACGGTCTTGGCGCTCGAGGTCGACATGATCGGTTCTCCCTGGCGGTTTCAGCGGCTTCTGGAGCCCGACTCGTTCGAGCCTCCATCCGCCTCTCACTACCACGTCGAACGACTCGCGTCGAATTCGACACGCCGCTCGTTGTTTTGTCGCGGCCCCGGGCAGCCCCATCAAAACACCTGGATACTCCGCTCGGCGACGACCGGAAGCTCCGTCCCCGACGTCAACATCAACCTCACGAGGTACTGTCCAGGCTGAAGGCGTGAGAGATCCACCACCACGCTCCGCGACGCGATGCCGGCCGAGATCGACGGCGTCTCACGCCACTGAAGACTGAGGCCGCGGTCGGGGTCCACCACGTGAACCGCGACGAGTGCGCGGTGGATCAACCCCTTGTCCACCGGCTCCACGATGAGCGAGTAATCGAACGCCTCTCCCTCGGGCCGCACGCCGTAGGTTTCCCAGAACACGCCGATCTGCCTGTTGCTCGGCGCCTCCATGGCATGCAGCGCGAGCGGCACGGCGTCTTTGAGTGAGGTCAGCGGAACGGAGTCGCTCGGCGCGTACAGCAAGAGATCCGAGAGACTCAATCGCGTGCCGGGCACCGGCAACCTGGGCGCGAAGCGGGCGCGCTCCGCCGCGTGGTTCGCCGAATCCAGCACCTCGAGGCTCACGATCAAGGGGCGCCAGGGCGCCATGAGCGTCGACACGATCTTCGACGAGGCGTTCTGGATCGTCGTGCCGAACGGCTGAAGCACACCGCCGTGATCGATCGTGGCGGCAAAGATGCCGGCCTCCCGCGGAGTGTTGTGCGACGCGTCGTTCACGGCGAACGACGCGACGACGAATGCCGAGTCGCCGCGGCGAAAGAGCGCGACTTGATGATTGATGAGCGGGAGAAAACTCCACGCCCACGTGGGCGCGTAGGTCGGCCCATTGTCGACGTTCTGATATGCCCAGTCGTCGGGCGTCAGTTGGTCCGGGGACGAAAACGCGTGCGCGTCGGGGAAGAAGTTGAACGACGGTTGGCGCCGGATGCCGGCGATCGGCGGCGGGCCGAGGGCACCCGGACGCGGGTCTCCCTGCGTGTACCAGAGAGCGATGCCGTAACGAAGGAGTGTCTCGCGGTCGTCGCCGCGGAACCAATCACCCATCACCGTCCGGCTGTCTTGCTCGATGTGCATCCGTGTGATGCGGGCGAGAAGCTCGGTGCGCAGATCGTTCTCACCGGTCAGATACAACGGTTGAACGAGCCGCCAGAACGCGGCCGCCGCCGAATCGCTCGAGCTACGATCGGCGTTGCGGTACGGCCGAGCGGCGCGCCCTCCGATGAACAGCGCGAGATCTTCGAACTTTCGGCGCTCTGCTTCGCGCAACTCGTCGAGCGCCAGAGAGAACGCCCCGTCGGCGCGCGCGAACTTTCCGTACTGCTGCGCCGTGTAACCGACCAGCGCGAAACACCAGCTCTTCGTTGCGGCGTCCGTCGCCGATGCGGCGCACGCGACGCCGAGGCTGTCCGCCGATTGCGCGTGCCCGGCCTCGACGAGATAGCGGACGCGTTGGCCAAGGATCCAGCGATCGCCTGGTATGAGCGCGCTGACGCTGTCGAGAGTGGCCAGCAATCGAAGCCGCCCCGCGACGACCTCGGGCGCTTCCTGCGGCGCGGCGGACGCGACTTGTTGCAGAAAACAGTAGCGGCCGACGACGGCGTCGCAGCCGGGAGCGGCGATCAACGTCCCGTGCGGCAGGAGCTGCCGCCGCAGCGCCTCGAAATCGCCCTGCGCCCGATGGGCGACGCGGAGTGCGCGCGTGGAATCGCGACTCGTGATGGGGCCAAGCGGCATCGCGGCCGCAGCGATGAGCGCCGACAACGTGACCAGCATCTGTGTGCCACCAGCTCAGCGGGAATGCGTCCCTGAACTGAGGCGTGGGGGGCAGGCGACATGCCTCGCGCCGCTCGTCGGCGGATGTGAAGTGGCGTGTGGCACCATCGACCAACGAGACGGTCGCGTCGCCGCCCGCCTGCCGAGGCGGTCAGCGCTCTCTCGGCGTGAACGTCTCGTGCAGCGCGACCATGGCCTCGCGGCTCATGTGAAGCGTTCCTCGATTCGGCCGATCGAGGTCGGTGATCACGTAAACCACCGTCGCGAGGGAAACGGCGAGGACCGCCATCGCCGACATCGGTCGCCGCGCCGAGCCGAGACCACTCTGGTAGCCGACGATGCCGGCGCCAAGGGCGGTCAGGGCGAGGAACACGAACCAGATCGTCGGCGGAATGCGCCCGTAGCGCGCGATGAATATCTCGCGCCGGAACGCATCGAACACGTCACTGACCGATTCGACGAACATCGCCCTCGTGTCGGATTCGGGTTGCGCGTTCGCCTCGGCGCTTGCCACCGTCCAAAGCGAGTCTCGGGCGGCTCCGAGCACGACCATCGCGCTGTCCATGGTGCGCGGAACCTCCAGGTCCAGACCGGCAGTCGCCGCTCGCTGCAGTAGGCGACGCGCCGCCGTCCGCGACGAGTCGGGAAGAAACGACGCACGAGCGAACGCCCTGGCGATTGCGTCCGCTTCCGAAAACTTGGCCTCGCGGCGCGATTCGTAGCGCGCCTCGGCGAGCCCGAGCACGAAGCCGACGATGAATGCGACCAGGCCGAGGACCGACGTGGTCGCCAACCCGACCTGCGACGGACCTTCGTGCGCCGCGTGCCTCCGCTCGCGTCGGCCCACGTGGACGCCGACTTCGATGGAGAACGCGACGAGAGCGAGCGTCAGAAGGAAGAGCAGCCACAACGGAAGTTCGTCGAACAACGCTTGAAGCGGCATGCTCGCGGGCATCGCCCGATGCATGCCGCCTCGATCAGGATCGGGTGGCTGGCGGTGGGCTGCCCACCGCGGGAATCGTAAAGGAGAACGTGGTCCCGCTGCTCAGGGCGCTCTCGACCCAGATTCGCCCGCCGTGCGCCTCGACGACACCCTTGGCGATCGGCAACCCGAGACCGGCGCCGTGCTTGGCGCCCTCCTGCGCCCGCCAGAATCGATCGAACACTCGCGGCAGATCCTCTTGCCGCATCCCCGCGCCGGTATCGGACACCCAGAACAATACGTCGCCGGCTTGCGGGCGCGCCCCCACGGTGATCCGCCCCCCAGGGTCGGTGAACTTGATCGCGTTGCCGATCAGGTTTTCAAAGACCTGCATGAGACGATCCTGATCGGCCAGGATCTTGGGAAGCGGAGCGGCGATGTCGGTAACGAGGTCGATCTGGCCGGCCGACGCCAATGGCTGTTGGCTGTCTACGGCGGTAGCGAGGAGCTGGGCGGTGTCCGACTCGGTGCAGCGCAACGACAGACTCCCGGCCTCGATGCGGCTGACGTCGAGCAGATCCTGAATCAACCGGTTCATCCGCATCGCCGAGCGTGAGATCGCGTCGGCGGATTCGTCGGCTTCGGTGTCCTTCGGCGCCGGCAGCATCCGGAGATACTCCGCCTGCATGACGATCACGCTCAGTGGATTGCGAAGGTCGTGGGCGACGACACCCATTAAATCGTCGCGCGCCTGAAGGGCTGATTGCGCCGCTCGGTCCATCCGGCTCAGAGTGTGCGCGACGCGCAGCACGAACACCGTTCCGCCGACGACTCCCAAGAGAACGACGCCGGCCGACCCGATCGGCGCCGCGTAGAATCCGAACCGCGCGCCCGCTTCGATGCCGCCCGTCGCCGCGGCGAGGAAGAGCAGCCACGCGAAGAGTTGGCGCGAGGCAAGCCCGCCGCTGTCGGGCCGGATGAGCACGGAGAGCGGCCCCTCTCCGGCGCGCGCGGCGAGGGCGCCCGCGCTCAGCGCGAGGAGCGCCCCCGCCGTGGGAATGCCCATGCCGATGAATGGATACACGGCTTGCGGGCCGTAGAGCTCCGCCGTGCCGAAGAGATATGCCAAAACTGAAATGAGCGGCACGAGGGCGGCGAGGACCGCGAGCAGCTGGGCGGGCCGAAACTCGCGTCGCATCGTGACGTTCAACGTCAGCAGCGTCGCGCCGATGAGGCCGAACGCCGCCGCGGTTTGCGGCGACGGACGTCCTGGTGGGCTATGGAACGGGGTTTCGCCGTGACTCAGCAACCGGTCGATCGACATGTCGACTCGCAGCGCGTGCTCGACCAGCGGCAAGATCGCGAACAGGAGCGTGGCGCCGGCGAGGATCCGTCCGCTCACGGTCCGCGCCCTCGATGCGTCCATCGGCGCGAGCAGCACCAGCGAGACGCCCGCCGCGACCGCCATGAGGGCGCTGTTGGACTCCATCGGTGGAAGTCCGGGCAGAACGCTGGTCCATTCCGGGCGGCCGAGGAACCAGCCGAACAGCGTGAGCGCGCCGATCGCGACCGACAGCGCGCCGCAGATCCACGGGAGCTGGCGCAGCAGCCGATCGACCCGAACCGGCCATCGTGGGCCGGTCGAGTCCGACGTGAGGGGCGCGTTAGCCGTGGTCAATCACGACAATCCGAGTCTATGCGACCTTCAAATATCTGACTCCGCGCTCCTGCAGCTGCGTCAGCGTGACGAGCATCGCCGGCACCAGAATCACGCCTGGCAGCAATCCGCTCACGATTGCCGCACGGACTTCGTCCGGCGCGCCGAACCCGGCGGCGGCCAACTTCTTGGTCGCGCCTGCAACGGTATTCCTGCACACCGCGAACTTCGCTCCACGCTTCTGCAGCGCTTCCACCGATTCTTCCGGTGCCACGAGTCCGCCGGCCGCGGCGTGGGCGGCGGTGAACACGTTGCGAATCGCGGGAAGCTTCGTGCCGCCGTCGGTGACCTCGTACTGCTCGCCGATCCTGTAACGCGACCAGAGCGCGTCGGCGAGCACGACGGGAATCGCGTCGCCGTGGATGCCGAAGACGAGATCGACCTCGTGCTCCGTCGTCTTGAACGCATCGCGCCAGGCGTCGAGATAGTTCTTTCCTTGCGAGAGCGGCTTGCCGTTCTTGTGCGCCGACCAGTCGAAGGCGACGCGATGCGGAGCGGTGAGCTCACGCATCCAGTCGTCGCCCGGTTGCGGCTGACCAACGGCGACTTCCTCGGCCGCGCCGCGATGCGGCGCGCCGAACAGTGTCAACGCGGTCGCGCCGCCGAGCAGCCGCCCGAGAAAGTTGCGTCGAGCAGTGCGCCCGAGCGATCCATCATCCGGTGGTGTCATGGTCACCAGAATGGCGCGCCCCGAGTTGCCGGCGCAACTCGGGGCGCAGCGCGGCCGATGGGCTCGCGTCGGCGACTAGGGAAACGGCTGGGGCTTAGTCGACGAAACTCCACCCCCGGAGAGCGTGTTCGCGGGCGACTTCCATGTCGGCGCCCAGCAACACGAGGTAGTCCCGAACGAGGCTGGGCGGTTGCCCGCCGTACGTCATGGTCGCCTCGATCGCGCCGCTCACGGCAGCCAGCTCGTCCGCCAGCGCGGCGCAGTCGCAGCGCTGGCGCCGGCGAAACTCGCCGTGCGCTCGCGCCGCGGCACGAAGCCGCAGCTCTCGCATCCCGTCGCCGGGGTGCCGCGCTTCGTTCAGCAGCTCACTGACCACGGCGCGCATGTAGCCATAGCCGTCGTCGGGCGGCATCGACTGCCACGGGGCTCGATCACACACCATTTTCCACCATCTGATTGCCACCTGATCCACGTCGGCGGGGATTCTTTCCCAATCCCAGCTGTCGAGCGAGTCCTGGTAAGAGTGTTTGCTCACGTGAGCGGCTCCGAGTCGTTGACTGTGGAGCCTGAGGACGTTGGCCAGCCGCGGCGGCGCCACTCTCGGCGCCGGGCCCGCCCGCACAAAAGCGGGTGTAGCACGACTCATCGCGACTCTCAGCGCTCAGGCGACGAAGCGTCGAGGCTCGGGGCGTTGCGCGATGAAACGCGTCAACGCGCCGAGTCAGCGTGAGCGCGGCGGATGAAAGGGTGGCGGCGGAACGAAGCTCGGCGGCACCAGCACGTCGCGGTCCCAACTCGACGCACGGTTCGCGTCGCGCGATTCGAACGCGCGCTGATCGTCGCGAAAGCTCGGACCGGTCGTCGGAGCGACACGGCGCATCCCGCCGCGCGGGACGCGGGCCTCGTTCACCCTCGGCGCGGAGTCGTCGGCGGTCGCGGATCCGGCATCGACCGTCGCGCCGATCGCGACGCGCGCCCGCGAGAAATGCCCGTGAGGCGGGAGGGCCGTGCGTGCCACACCGACGCTGGCGCCGAGGGTCGCGAGAAACGACGCGAGTGCGCGCAGCCGCCGGAACGTTGTCCGCCGGCCGCGTCGTGGTGTGAGCCCGGCCCCGAGCGCGCGCACGACGCCTATGTTATCGGCGTCCTAGTTCGCAATCAAGCGCGTGACCAAACTGGTTCACGCGCTCGGCGACCCCCGATGTGGGGGTCGCCGGCCTGACCCGCGGGGCGAGCCCTGGCTCAATGACCAGGCGGTCCGGTCTGCGCCTGTGCGTCCGGATCCTGCTGCTTCGGCTGCAGCTTGAGCGCTTGCCCGAAATTTCGTGTGACCGTGAGGAAGATCGCGCGGGAGCCGAAGAACCGCTCGCTGTACTCGACGACCGTTCCGTTCGCCGTCTTGTAGCCGTACTTCTGCAGCTTGAACGGATCGGAGACGCGGAGCGAGATGTTTCCTTGCTCGCCCCACACCTTGTAGCGCGCCGCGGTCATCATCACGACCGACGCGAGTTGGGAGCCGCCCTCGGTCGCGAAGGGCGCGCGATACATCGTCATCAACTGCGCGTCCAACCTCGGCGAGAACTTCCAGGTCGCGTTCGTGCGCGCCGACCACACCATGGCGTGGGCCGAGAGATTGCCGCCGAGGTTCGACGCGTCGCTCGAGTAATGATAGAGGCTTCCGCCGCCGCCCAATTGCAGCGGGCCGGCGTGCGCATTCAGATTGAGATCGGAACCGACCGTGAACGTACTGGCCACGTTGTCGAACGTGCTCACCGACACGCCGGTCGAGTCCACGAACTGGATGTTTCTCACCGCGTGGTCGGTGCTCCGAATGTAGGGGCTCAGTGAGATTGTTCCCCAGCCGCGCGATTCCTGATACGCACCCTCGATCGCGTTCGTGTACTCGGCGCGAAGCTCGGGGTTTCCACGGAACACGTTGCGCGTGTCCTGATGGAACTCGATGGGGCTGAGCTGATACGGATTCGGGCGGCTCACGCGGCGGGAATAGCTGATCCGCGCCGAACGCGTCGGCGTGAAGTTGTACGAGACGATCGCGCTCGGATAGGCGCTCGCGTAGCGGCGATCGTATTGCTGGCCGATCGTCGTCAAGTCGAAGTAGGTGGCGGCGTCCTCGAGACGAATGCCGCTCTGCGTCTGGAAGTTGCCGAGCTTGTTCGAGAGCAACGCGTAACCCGCGGCGATGTCTTCTTGATAGTCGAACGCCGTGCGCCGCGCGGGATCCGACACGAACGCGCCGGTCGAGTCGCGATAGGACGCCTCGAAGTCGTTCGTCGTGGTGCGACGAGTCGCCTTGACTCCCGTTTCGAGCTTCGTCGTCGCGCCGAACTGCGCGGTGTAGTCGGCCTTCCAGTTGACGTACGGATAGCGACCGACGGTCCGGTCGTGCTCCGTGGGAATGCCCAGCGGCGTCGACGCGTCGGGGCGAAGCACCGTGCCTGACAGGTCGATGTCGTTGTTTGCGTTCGTGGTCGAGTACTCGAGCTCCGTCGAGAACAGCGGTTGCTTCTTGCTATTCAGATGGCGGAACGTCATGTCGTAGTCCTGCGAGACGTTGCGCGAGATCTGCGACGTCGCCTGGTTGAAGAGGCCGATGATCGCGTGCGTCGTATCGAGATCGGTGTAGTCCGACGATTGATCGCCGCCGAAGTGGCCGCCGAACAAGAAGCCGTCGAACGAGAGCGTCGTGCGCTCGCTGAACCGGTATTCGGTCCGAAGGGTGCCGCCGCCGGAGATCGGCGACTGACTTCCTACCAAACGCGTCGTGGTGTACGCAGGCACGGGGATGACGAGATTCGTCCGCGAAATGGTGCCCGACGTCGAGCGCTGGTCCTTATAGATGTTGCCGGACGCGAAGATCGTAAGCTTGCCCTGCTGCTTACCGATGTTGCCGCCGCCGTTGACCATGCCGGTCGACGCCGTGCCGGCGTTGACGCCGCCGCTGAGCCCGAGCTGCGCCTCTTGATTGAGAACGATGTTGATGATGCCGGCGGTGCCTTCGGGGTCGTCCTTCGCCGACGGATTCGTCGCGACTTCGACGTTCTTCACCGTGCCGGCGGGAAGCTGCGCGAGGAACGCGCCGAGCTGATCGCCCTTGAGCGGCGTGGACCGGCCGTTGATCTGCACGACGACGTTCGAGTTGCCGCGCAGGCTCACGTTGTTCGAGCCGTCGACTTCGACGAGCGGGATGTTGCGCAGCACGTCGATTGCCGTGCCGCCGCTCGCCGCGGGGAGATTCTTGACGCTGTAACTGGTGCGGTCCGGCGCCAGCACGACGTCCTCCCGCTCGGCGACCGTCTGCGTCGCGTCGAGCTTGGCCGCGACCGCCTTGAGCCCGATCGTGCCGAGATCCACGACCGGATGGTCGGCCGTGATGGCGATGTCGTTTCGCACGACCGGCGCGAACCCGATCGCGCGGATGCGAAGCGTGTAGCGGCCTGGACGCAGACCGTCCACGCGGAACGAGCCGTCTTCCTTAGGAAGCGCCCCCCCCGCGAAGACGGAATCGCCGACCCGGCGGACCGCGACCGAGCCGGACGCGATGGCCTGCCCGGCGACGGAATCCGCGAGACGGCCGCGAATCTCTCCGAGCGGGGCTCGCGGAGGGGTCTGCGGGCCGTTTTGTGCCGCGGCAGAGTGAACGGCAAACAGCGCGGCGAAGGAGATCAGTAGTAGCGATCGAGTATTCACGACTTCGTCTGGGTGATTAGGGCCACCCAGAGGACGACTAGCATCTCCAGGCGCTTCGCGGTCGCCACAATACGGAACGAAGCGTGGCACGGTTTCCCACGACCGGACAGTTGTTTTCAGTCGGCGCGCAGGGCATCCACCGGATCGATGCGAGCCGCGCGACGAGCCGGCACGTACGACGCCACGAGAGCGATCACGCCGACGGCGCGCGCGATCACTACGTACGTCGCCGGATCGCTCGACGTCACGGAGTACAAGAGACTCGTGAGCGTTCTCGTCACCGCGAAGGCGAGCGCCACACCCGCGGCGAGCCCGATGACCACGAGCCGGACTCCCTCACCCACGACCGACGCGGTGACGACGCGGGGCGTCGCGCCCAGCGCGATGCGAATGCCGATCTCGCGCGTTCGCTGCGTCACGCCATAGGCGATCGATCCGTAGAGTCCGACGACCGACAACACGAGCGCGACGAACGCAAAGGCGCCGAGCAGCGCGAGGGAGAATCGCGTCGGCGCGAGGGCCTCGCGGAGATAGTCGTCGGCGAGACGGGCCCGGCGCGTGACGATCGTCGGATTCACAGTCTGGATCGTTTTGCGGAGAAACGATTCGACGTTGGGCGGAACGGACGCGAAACGCAGCACGTAGATCGGCTCAGGCATCCGACGTACCGGCATCTGGTAGACCTGATACGTCTCGAGGTCGCCGCGCGGCCCCGGTAGATGGACGTCTTCGGCCACACCGACGATCGTCGACCATGCGTCCACCGGCGCTGCCGACGGCGTCGTCCCGCCCACAGGCGGCGGTGGACCCCGCGTGAGCGCGTTGTTGATCGCCCGCATGCGCATTCCGACGACATTGCCGTCGTGCGAGATGCGTCGCGCAAGACTTCTGCTGACGACGATCTCCTCCGAGAGGCCGAACGTCTGCGCCGGCGCGTCGTCCGTGGGTGCAACCCGCGGCGGGCGGCCACCGATCAATGGAATGTTGGCGGTGCGAAAATAGTCGCCATTGACCCATGCTCTTTGATATTGACCGATGTCGACGCGCCGCGCGCCCGCGTCGGTCTGGACCTCGAGCGCGGACCGGTCGCGAAAGCCCGCTGTCGGCAGGGAGCCGATCGCGGCGTCGACGACGCCCGGAATCTCGTGAAGGCGCCGGATGATCGCGTCGCGCGTTTGAACGTCTTGACCGGCGTGTCTGATGTTCGGTCCGACGAGCACGTCTACGGAGACGAGATTGTGCGGGTCGAAACCAATCGGCGTTTCCTGGAGCGCGGCGAACGACCGTACGAGCAGTCCGGTTCCCACGAGCAGCGCCACCGACAACGCGATCTCGGCGACGATGAGCGACGACCTCACTCGACGCGACGTTTCGCCGCCCGACGTCGATCGCGTTTCATTGCGCAGCAGGTCGGCGACGTTCTGAGAGCCGACGAATGCCGCGGCCGCTCCACCAAAAAGAATTCCCGTGAGAATGGAGATCCCCCCCGTCCAGAGCAGGATCGGCGTCTCCACGCTCACGCCGCCGAGCTGGTCGAGGGTGATCGGTCGAAGCGCGACGATAGCGCGCAGCGCTTCCCATGCGATCGCCACCCCGACGACGCCCGCCGCGATCGCCAGGAGCAGGCTCTCGGTGAGCGCGAGCCGAACGAGTCGGGCGCGGCCGGCGCCGAGCCCCATGCGTACGGCGAACTCGCGGCGACGGGCCCAGGCGCGCACGAGCAGCAGATTGGCGACGTTCGCGCATGCGATGAGCAGCAGCGCGCCGACCGCGACGAAGAGCACTTCTATAGTGCGCACCTCGCGCACCGCGAGGAAATCTTGCGCCCGCATCGCGCGCGCTCGCACGCTGTCGAGCGGCGGCATCAGTCCGGACGGTCCGCCGACGCCTCGCGCTTCCGGCGTGTTGGCGATCGATTGCAGCTCGCGGGTCGCGTCCTGGATGGAAACGCCCGGGCGCAACAGGCCGAATGCCATCTCCATGTCGCGAAGACGCCCGGGCATCCAGACGTCGGGTGAGGGAACCCACAGTCCGTCGAGCAACCGCGGCGACATGGGAACCGTGAATCCTCTCGGCATCACGCCAACGACCGTATATGGGTTGCCCTCGAACTCGGCGCTCTTTCCGAGTACGTCCGGCCGTCCGTCGTATGCCGCCTGCCACCAGTCGTAACTGATCATCGCGACGTGGTCGTTGCCGCGCGCCTCCTCGTCGGCGCGGAAAGCTCGGCCGAATGCCGGCTGAACACCGAGCATCGACAGAAAATTCGCCGTGATGAGCGCGTGGCTGACCGTGTCTTGCTGGTCGTTCGGGAGTATCGAGAGGTAGATCTGTTCGACGCCCGCCATGGCGTCGAACGCGTGTGTTGCGCGGTCGGCCCAGGCGTGCATCAACGGGCGCGGCGGATCGCCGGGCGCATTCGCGCTCATCGTCACCAGCCCGGCCGTGAAGCGCGAAGCGCCGAGCGTCTTGAGCGCGACGACGCGGTCGCCGTTGGGGTAGGGCAGAGGCGCGATGAGCAAACGGTGAACGACGCTGAAGATCGCCGTATTCGCGCCGATGCCCAAAGCGAGCGTGACGACCGCGATCGCCGTGAACGCCGGTGCGTTGTGAAAATGGCGCCGCGCGAATCGCGCGTCTTGCCTCCACTCGGCGAGCCAGTCCGCCATTCGCTGCCATCGCGCGTTGCGCGACGCCCGTCGAGCGAAGTACTCGCGATACTCGTCGGCGTCGCCGAAGCGCCGGCGCGCCGCCGCCAGTGCGTCGACGTCCGACAACCCTGCCGCGCGGAATTCGGCCATCCACATGTCGAGATGGAACTGCATCTCCTCGTCGGCGTCGCGCATCAAGCGAGATCTGCTGAGCGGCAGTCGGAACAGACGACGCACTCCCGCCGGCAGGGTTGGGAATCGGTTCCATCTGGGCGTCATCGACCCGCTCCCTCCAGCACGACGGTGACGGTGGCGACGTAGTGCTTCCAGCTCGCGATCTCGGCGCGGAGCGCTTGCCGTCCCTTGGGAGTCAGCGAGTAATAGCGCGCCCGGCGGTTGTTCTCCGACGCGCCCCATTCGGCGCGAACGGCGCCGGAGTCTTCGAGCCGGTGGAGGGCCTTGTAGAGCGCCGAGTCGACGATCCCGAGCTCACCGTTCGTGCGCTCGTCGATCCACTTGCTGAGGCTGAAGCCGTGCATCGGCTCGCCGGAAAGCGCGTGGAGGACCAGCAAGTCGAGCGTGCCGTGCAGAAGGTCCTTGGCGTCGCGGGGCACTTGTCCCTCTACCAGGTGGAGGGAGAAGAATCGCTCGACCGTTCGCGTCCGTCAAGCGTGATTGACGCCCAGGAGATTAAGAGTTGATGAGCAGGGAAAGCGTCGACCCCGAACGACAACAGCGTGTCCATCAACATCGCAAACTGGGTCGTCAACCGCGCGGTCACAGAGCGCGCCACGGGGACGTGGTCGGGCTCAGCGCACATCGCCGTATTGGCCGCCTGGATCGCCAACGGAACGACGAGACGGCCTCCGAAAATCGGAGGCCGTCGTGGCGATCGTCGGCTTACGCGATGACTAGTGAACGGTGATCGAGCTGGAGGCGACTCGGCCGCCGGCGCTCACGATGGCTTGCGTCGACCCGACCTTCAGGAGTCGGAGCTGCACGGTCTGATTCCCCGTGCGCGTCAGGCTGGCGACCGAGGGATCGGCGACCGTGAACGTGTAGACCGTTCCACCGACGATCACGCCATTCGAGCCGACGGCGGTCGCCGTGAGCACGATGCTGTCGCCGACCGCGCCCGCAGCCGTCGTTGGAAGAAGCGTGAGACCGGTGACTTGGTTGCTGACGGTCACCACGGAGTTCGAGGTCTCGCCATTCACGCGCGCGGTGATCGTCGCGACGCCGGGAGTCAGCGCCTGCACTCGGCCGCTCGAGTCGACGAGCGCAACGTTCGGGTTGGAGGTCGTCCAGCGAGCGTGCGGCGTCACGACCGGGAAGCCGAGCGACGTCGCGCTGAGCACGAGTTGCGTGTTGGCACTCGCCGTCACCGTGTCGGAGATGGTGATGGTCACCTGACTCGGCGAGACCTGAATGGCGAGATCCATCGGCGCGAACGGATCCGTCAGGTCATTGTCGTTCGGACAGCCGAGAAGCGCTGCCGCGAGGGGCAGCGCCAGGCCGATGAGGAGGCGTCGTGGAGAAAGCATCGTTCAATTGTAATACGTCCCGGTGGCGTTAGCGTCCTCGGCCGCATGGCGTTCCCGCTCGAGGCTCTCGCGAACCGCGTCGGCGAGACGTCCGCGGACGCGTCCTCGCAAGTTGAGAAAACCGCCGCTTGGCAATGCGTCGAAGCGATAGCGTCGCACCGTGATCAGGTACGTCGCCGGGCCCTTCGAGGTCGGCGGCGCGTCGAACGCCGCCGTCAGCTCGAGAGCGCCCTCGTAGTAATGGTCGGCGTAGATCTGCTTGACCGCGACGAGCGGTGTGCCCGACGGTGTGGTGTACATCACCATCTGTGAAATCGTGAGCGTTGGGCGCAAATGCGGCAGTCGGTCCTCCTCCCAAAACAGAACCTCGGACCACCGCGTGCCCTCGGGCGGGGAGGCAGGGCGGTGGGTCGGGTAGAACTCGAGGTAGTCGCGAAGCCCGGGGACGAAGTCGCGCAGGTATCCGGACTGCGCGAGCAGCGCGACGAACGCTTCATACGATTTCACGGCGTGGTTATCGTCGTACTGGACCATCGCCGCGCTGCCGGCGGATCGATAATCCTCGACAAAGTGAAGAAGGCTCGCGCGCGCGATCGAATCGACCTGGAGGTTGGCGGCGTCGCTCGTCCAATCCACGTGCGTCGAGAAGTCGCGCATCGTCGCGGCAGGAAGCTTGAAGTCGCAGTGCTCGACGCGGCACCCTTTCAGTCCACGGTACTCCGACGGATCGACGGCGACGCGCGCGACGTTCGCCGCTGACGGGGGATCGTCGAAGATCTCGTACGTCGGCGACCGCAGTGCGATGATGCGCCGCGGGTCGGCGAGCCGCGCGGCGATCGCGTCGCGCGTTGTCGCGATCTCCGCCATGCCGAACACCGTGACGTCGCGCGGATTCAGCGTCGGCAGCAGCTTGGTGACGACCTTACCGCGGTGCACATCGGCGAACTCGTTCGCGGTGACACCGATCGAGTCGCGGAGGTATTGCTCGATCGCCGGCTCGGGATGTTGCGCGAGCGCGCGTCCGCTCGCGAGCACGACGATCGCGAACGATCGCGCCGCGAGTGGATGACACGTCACTGACCAGCCATGAATTATGCTCCGCATTCCATCGATTGACGTGGCAGGGGGAAAGGGCTGGACCGACGACCGCGGTACTTCCACCGGGACCGGAAAGGTAGGTGGTGGCTACATCGCGGTGCCGAAGAAATGTCCGACCAACGCCGTGACGGCGAGCGCGAGAGCGCTCCAAAAGGTGACGCGAAGCGCGCCGCGAGTTCGGCTCGCGCCGCCCGCGCCGGCGGCGAGCGCTCCGAGGACCGCCAGACAGATCAGCGACGCGGCGGCAACGAGCGCGATGACGGCCGACGCCGGTGCAAACACCGTGACGATCAACGGCAGCGCCGCGCCGACGGAAAACGTCGCGGCGGACGTGACGGCGGCTTGAATCGGATTCGCGGCCTGCGTTTCGGTGATTCCCAGCTCCTCGCGGGCGTGCGCGGCCAGCGTGTCCCGCGCGCTGAGTTGCCGCGCGACGCGAAGCGCGAGTTCGGGATCGAGCCCACGATCGACGTAAATCTGCTGAAGCTCGCGAAGCTCCGCCTCGGGCGACTCGGCGAGCTCTTTTCGTTCGCGCGCGAGATCGGCCTTTTCGGTGTCGGCCTGAGAGCTGACCGAGACGTATTCACCGGCGGCCATGGACATCGCTCCGGCGACCAAGCCGGCGAGTCCGGCGAGTACGATGGCGCTTCGTCCGCTCTCCGCGGCCGCGACGCCGACGACGAGCGACGCGGTTGAGACGATCCCGTCATTGGCGCCCAGGACCGCCGCGCGAAGCCAACCGATGCGGTGAGTGAAGTGCTGCTCAATGTGACGTGTCCGACGCATGGTTAGAAGATGTAGATGGGCGTGCCGACGGGTGCCATGGATGCCGAGGCAAATCGCCGAACATCAGCCGGAATTTGCCGAGCTCTCCCGTCGCGGGCTGCACCTCGATCATGCCGAGATCGCGGCACGGACACCGTCAGGAGAACGCCGGAATTGTGCGCGGAGTTGCGCGCCGTCAGGAGTATCCGGACACAAAACCCGGGGTTTGCCGACGCCGGGGATCTCCTGACGATTACAGACTATCACTGACGGCGCCGGTCGGCGGCCGACCAACGAAATCGAAGCCGAGAGGGGCAACCATGATAAGCGAGTCAATCCGTGTCTTACTCGCCGACGATCACAGCGTCGTGCGCGCAGGACTCAAAGCGGTCCTCGGTGCGACGCCGGACGTCGTCGTCGTCGGCGAGGCGAGCAACGGACGTGACGCAGTGGACGCGGTCGCGCGTCTCAAACCCGACGTCGTCGTGATGGATCTGTCGATGCCCGTTCTCGACGGCGTCGCCGCGACGAAAGAAATCGTCGCGAGCGGGGTGGGGACGCGCGTCATCATTCTCAGCATGCATGCCGAGGAGGACTATCTCGTTCCCGCGATGGAGGCGGGCGCGTCAGGATATTTGGTGAAGACGAACGCCGACCGAGAGTTGGCGAACGCCATTCGCGGTGTTGCGCACGGCGAGGTCTACGTGCAATCGTCCGCCGCTCGAGTACTCGCGAAGAAGCTTGCCGCGAAAAGCCCAGCCGCGAGCGAACGCGAGCGATACGAAAAGCTGACCGGCCGCGAGCGGGATGTGCTGCGCCGCGTTGCGCTGGGCTACTCGGCCCCCGAGATCGGCGTGCAGCTCCAAATCAGCCCGAAGACGGTCGACACGTACAAGCAGCGGATTCAGGAAAAGGTCGACTTGGGGCATCGATCGCAATACGTACAGTTTGCGCTGCGGCTCGGGCTGCTCACCGTCGAGTAGCCGACGAGAGTCCGCTGCGCCGCCGCCGGCCGTTGTCACGGCCGATCAGCCGGCGCCACGTCGCGGCGCTGGCTCGGTATCATCCTTCTCGAAGCGTTGCGCGCGACGCACCGGCGCCTGCGGCCTTGCGTTACCATCCCAAGCGACGACGAACGCGAGAATCGGCGGGAGCACGCGATTCGCTCGATACCAGCCAAACGCTGATCGCCGTGGTGAGCGCAACCACGGTGCGCGCGGCAGTTCGGGAACGTCGGCTCATTGTCCCATCCGCTCAGCTTCAGTGAAAAAGTGCGGAGCGAGCCGGCCCCGCGTGATCGGGGAAGTTCGGGTGCTGGCCAGGCAATCGACCGACGGGAACCCCAGCACGTCCTCTTCTGCGATCACCGACTGACTCACGAGGACGAGCCATGCATTGTGACGGCGTTCGGCTGCGCCATCGGCGGCCGAGGATCACCAACCAGGAGCCGATTATGGCACTCATGAGACTCACCCGTCGTCAACCCCGCCTCGCGTTCCCGGGGTTCTTTCCATCGACGGCGTTCCCGACATTCGACGACGTGGAAAATCGAATGAACCGTTTCATAGAACGCGCGCTGAACGAGCCTTTCGCCGCCGCGACATTCCCGGAGACCATCGGGTGGGTTCCGGCAATGGACATCGTCGAGACACCCAAAGAGTTCGCCCTGACCGCGGAGCTGCCGGGCATGGAGCTCAAGGACATCACGGTCAACGTCGAGGACGGCGTGTTGTCGATCAGCGGCGAAAAGACCGAGGAGAGGAAGGAAGAGGCGGACAAGAAGGTCTACCTCTACGAGCGCAGCTACGGGTCGTTCCAGCGGTCGTTCTCGCTGCCGACCGGCGTCGACGCCTCCAAGGTCAACGCCGACTTCAGCAAGGGTGTGCTGAAAGTGCACATCCCGAAGAACGGCGACGTGAAGCCGGCGGGTCGCAAGGTGGAGATCACGTCGGCCTAAAAGGCTCCTGGTTCCAGCTTCGCGCGGCTCGTTCGGCTTCGACGGCCGCCCGGAATTCATCCGGGCGGCCGACTCTTGTGGTTAGCCGACGACCGCAGCGGGAGCGCGTGGATGAGCGGCGCTCCGGGGGGGGGCGCCGCGCGACGTCGAATTCGAACGACTCGCCGAGAAGATGCCGCCGAACGTCTTCGTTAGCGACGAGCGCGGACGCCGATCCGTCGGCGAGAACGCGCCCGTCGAACAACACATGAATTCGATCGCATAGGCTCAGCGTTCACAGCTTCTCTCTCCGCGCACGCAAGCGCAGTCCGGAAACGCCTCACGTCCTACATCCTTCGCCTGACAGACCCCCGTCCCGGAGAGAGCCAGTCTTCTGGCATAGACGTGTCGGCGAGGCGAGGAGCCCGTCATGCCATTGGACGGACAGCGAGACATCGCGACCAGATTGACCATCGCAGCATTGGTGGGCCTCGCGGCCGGTCTCGAGCGCGAGTGGTCCGGTCACGCGTCCGGCCCCGATGCGAGATTCGCCGGACTCCGCACTTTCTGCCTGCTCGGGCTGCTTGGCGGGATCGCCGGCGTTCTGGCGGCGTCTTCGGAACTCGAGCTGGCCGCCGCGATGGCCGGGGGCGGCGCGGCGCTGTGCGTCGCGGCGTACATCGTCGTTGCCCGGAAGCCCGGCGCATCGCCCGATGGAACCACGGAAGCCGCGGCACTCGCGATTCTCGCGCTTGGCGCGCTCGCCGGATTTGGTTGGATCGGAATCGCGTCGGGGGCCGGTGCGATCGTCGTTCTGCTGCTGAGCGAAAAGACGCGTCTCCACTGGCTCGTGCGGCAACTCGGCGAGCCCGAGTTTCGAGCCGGGGTTCAGTTCGCGGTGCTCGCCGTGGTCGTGCTCCCTCTCTTGCCGCCGGGCCCGTACTTCGGCGATCTGGCGATCAAGCCCCGCGCGCTGTGGTCGATCGTGCTGCTCTTTTCCGCACTCAACTTCGGCGGGTTCATCGCTCGGCGACGGCTGGGTCCGAACCGTGGGCTGAGCGTCACCGGCGCGCTCGGCGGGCTGGTGTCGTCCACGGCCGTGACGCTCACGTTCTCGCGGATGAGCAGAGCCGACGACGACCTCGGGGCGTCGCTGGCGAGCGGAGTGCTGGCCGCGTGCACGGTGTTGATTCCACGGGTGCTGATCGTGAGCGCGTTCTTGAATCCCTCGGTGTCGCTCGCGTTGCTGCCGATGCTGGCATTGCCGCTCGCCGTCGGGATCGCCTTCACATTTCTCGGAATTCGCTCGAGCGGCGCGCCCCGCGGCGCCGCCGACCGGGCAGAGAACCCGCTGCGCCTCATGACGGCGATCCCGATGGCTGTCGTGTTCCAGGCGGCGATGCTCGGCGTGATGTTCGCGCAGCGTCTGTGGGGAAGCACAGGGGTGTACGGCGGCGCCACGGTTCTCGGATTGACCGACGTCGACGCGCTGACCGTCTCGATGAGTCGGCAGGGGGCGAGTCTGACCACGGCGGTCGCGGCGCACGCGATCGCGATCGGCATTCTGGCGAACACGATCCTGAAGCTGGCCGTCGCGGCGATCGTCGGCCGCTCGGCATACCGTCGTCGGACCGCCGCCGGCCTCGGCGCGCTCGCCGCGAGCACCGCGGTCGGCCTACTCTTCGCCTGAGACAGTCGTGCGTTCGCCAGCAACGGGACTTCAGTCGCGTCGAGTGGACCGATGAGATACGGCGATCGAGTTGTCGACGCGGTGATTGTCGATTCGCGGACAAGAGGACTGCGTGTTCCTCTCCTCGTCATCGCGGTGAGTCTGCTGATCGCGATTCTACCGTTCGCGTCAGGGCTTGTCGGGGCGCTCGTTCTATTCGCGATCACGCGCCGGCTTCACATTCGGCTCGCGTCGCATCTCTCGCCCCGCGCGTCGGCGGCCATCGTCTCGATCGGCGCGGCGGCCGCGTTGCTCGTTCCGGGTGTGTGGCTGGCGTCGACCGTCGTCTCCGAAGCGCGCGTCGCGCTTCACCGCCTCAGTGCCGACGATCTCACGCGATGGTTGGCGTCGATGCCCCTGGTCGCCTCCGACATGTCCCAGGAAATCGCGGCGGCCGTGACCTCCGTCGTCGGGTGGCTTTCCGCTCGCGCCGTCCAGTTCTTCGGCGGCCTTTCGACCGCCGTCCTCAACGCGCTGCTGGCGCTGGTCGGCGCATACTACCTGCTGCTCGACGCGCCCGGTTTGTGGGCGCGTGTAAAGCGAGTGCTCTCCCTTCCGGAAGAGATCGCGGACCTTCTCGTCGCGCGCTTCGCGGCGGTCACCGACGCGCTGCTTCTTGGCACGATGCTGACGTGCGCGCTCCAAGGAACGATCGTCGGCATCGGGTTTGCCCTCGTCGGACTTCGCCCCGCCGTGCTCTGGGGGTTCGTCACCGCTTGTGCGGCGGTGCTGCCGATTCTCGGCAGCGCCTTCGTCTGGTTGCCGGGTATCGTCGTCCTGCTCGCCAAACACGAGTTCGGCGCGGCGGCGCTGCTGGCGCTGATCGGCGGCGGGCTCGCCTCGAACATCGACAACGTCGTGCGCCTGGTCGTCTACCGCCGCGTTTCCGGAATTCATCCAATGCTCACGTTGATTGGCGCGATTGCGGGTGTCCACGTGCTCGGCTTCGTCGGCGCGTTCATGGGACCGCTGATCGTTTCCTGCTTCGTCGAATTGCTCTCGATCTACGACGAGGCGAAGCGTGAACATGATCCGCCGGTCGCGCTTGCACCGCAGGTTGTTTGACGGGAGTCGCGCATGCACATCAGATCCCTCGTCGTCGGGATGGATTTCAGCGAGACGTCGATCGTCACCGCCCGCTGGGCCGCGGAACATTTCGCGCCGAATGCGGAGATCACGCTGGTGCACGCGGTCTCGCTGCCCGATCGGCCGGCGTTCGCCGAACAACTGTTGCCAGCGACCGATACGATCGAATCGGTGGCATGCCGCAGCGCCGAACGGCGCATGAGCGACGCGATCCGGTCGATCTCGACACGCGCGAAATTCGAGGTCCGCGTCGGCAAGCCGCACGAAGAGATCGTCTCGGCGGCGCGAGAGCGGCGGGCCGACGTGATCGTCGTCGGTCCTCATGACGATCGCCATGCGCGGTCGCGCTGGCTCGGTTCGACGGCCGAGCGAATCGTCCGCACGTCACCGATGCCGGTGCTTGTCGCCATCGATCCGCCGGCACGGGCGCCGCGAACGGTGCTCGTTCCCGTGAACGAAAGCCGCCTGACGGAATCCATCCTCGCGTGGGCGAGCCGGTTCGCCGTGACGTTCGATGCCGAGGTCAAGCTGCTCCACGTGTGGAGCGAGTCGCTTTACGCGTACGTTGGATCGATGGCATACGCGGGCAGTTCCGACGATCTGGCCGCGCAGCGCGTGGTCGAGCAAGAGATTCGCGACGCGACGACGCATTGGCTTTCCGACTTGACGGCGGCCGGGTTCCAGGGGCGGCGCGCGTCGGCGATCGTGAGACACGGGGAGGTCGCGGACGTCACCCTCGACATCGCTGCGGCAACGCACGCCGATCTCATCGTGATGGGGCGCAGCGGCGGGCTCGTAATCGCGCCGTCACCCTTCGGCAGCACGCTGCGTACGGTGTTACATCGAGCGCCGTGCTCGGTGTTCGTCGTGTCGGAGCCCCTCCCGGGACGATAGCTCGCCCGAGGCCGGCGTTTCGAAACGCGACGGAGTCGTCAGGCGGACCGCCGAGCCGCCGACGGTCGTTCCCCGACTCCGGTGCCGTCGGAACGGGCGCACATTGAAGCGCGCGTTCGGCCGCCGCCCACGGTGGCGCGAATATCGCGCCGCGCCGACAAGGAGAGCTCATGAGTCTCGTTCACCTTCATCTCATGCTCAACCACGCCCCCGTCATTGGAACCGTCTTCGCCGCGCTGCTGCTCGCCGTCGCCGTGTGGAGAAGAAGCGACGAATTGACGCGGGTAGCGTTGGGATTTCTCGCGCTGCTGGGCATCGCCACGCTCATGGTGTTCGCGACCGGCGGTGCGGCTGAGGGGGCTGTCGAGAAGCTTCCGGCGTTTTCCCGCGAAATCATGGAGCGTCACGAGGACGCGGCCGTCGTAGCGACCGCGATGATGGTGGCGATTGGCGTCCTCGCCGCGATTGCGCTCGTCGTGTACCGCCGCCGGCCGATTCCTCGCGGGGTGACCGTCACGGCGATCGCCGCCATGGTCGCGAGTGTCGGAGTCGTCGGGTACGTCGCCAACCTCGGCGGACAAATTCGCCACACCGAAATTCGCGCTGGCGCGACCGCGGCGCCGTCCGCGGCCATCGCGGAGACCACTGGAACGCTGGAACGAGGGGGGCATCGGTGACCGCCATCGCCACGCGTTCGCGCCGCGCGGCCTCGAAGCCGAAGGCTTCGTCGTCCGAGCGCCCGATCCTTGTCGCGACGGCGGGCGAGGACGAATCACGTGGCGCACTGCGGGTGGCGGCGGCGCTTTCGGCCTCGATTCACGCTCCCGTTGTCGCGTTGGGCGTCGCCGCGCCGTTCCCGCACAACTTCTCGGCACGCATCACGTTGCGGCCGCCGACGTCCATCGACGAAAAAACGCGGCGTGACGTGCACGACCGAATTCGCGAATCGTTGCGCGAAATTCCGCAATCAGATTCGTGGATCGTGCGCGCCTTCACCGGGACGCCCGCCGATCTGGTAGCTGCCGCGGCCGACGAGTGGAAGGCACGCATGATCGTGGTCGGAACCGGGCGTCACTCCCGACTGGACAGGATCTTCGGGAGCGAGACGGCCATTGCGGTCATGCGCAGCGCTCGCGTTCCCGTCCTCGCCGTTCACAAGCGCGCGACCGGCCTTCCCGAGCGCGCGGTGGCAGCCGTTGATTTCACGGACGCGAGCCTGGCCGCCGCCACACTCGCCGCGCAGCTGCTTGGCCCGGGCGGCACGCTGTTCGTCGCACACGTGTGCGCGTTCGGCGAAGCCAAGGCAAAACCCGGGGACTTGATCGACCTGTATCGGGCGGGCGCGCGGGCGAAGTTGGGCGAGGTGGCTTCGCTGGTACGGACGCGGACCAAGCGGCGCGTGACCGCCGCGATGCTCACCGGGGAGGCGGGTAGCGCGATCGTCAGCTTCGCGCGCCGCGAACGCTGCGATCTGATCGCGCTCGGCGGTCACCCGCTGGCGCTCATCGATCGAATTCTCATCGGCAGCGTTCGTACACGAATCGTTCGCGACGCGCCAAGTTCGGTCCTGATTGCGCCGCCCGACGTCGGCGCCGCGACGAAGTAGTTCGTCGCGAAAAGAGGCCGCGCGGATGGCGCGGGGACCACTGACATCTTCCGCCTGTCAGGAGGCCGGCCGACAGATTTCCGAGTTTCCGCGCACGGCCGCCGGATTCCGGACGACAGGGGTCGCCGCACAATCGTGGGCCACCGCGCCGACAGACCGCGACGTGCCCGATCGCTAGCCTGACGGTGTCGAAAGGATGCTTGGCGCATCGGCGCCGTCCTTTCCGGCATTTGGCAAGCCAACAGGAGGCGAGCATGTCCAGTCAGAGATTACTCAACAGCGGGCTCGCGGCGATGTTCGGCCTGCTGCTGTGCGCGGGCGGCGCTCCCCGCGGTGCGGCGGCGCAAGTACCACGGCCGAAGATCGTGAAGGACACGGCGAAGATCGCGAAGGACGCGGCGAAGAAGCCCGTCATGTCCGACCAACGCATGAAGATCGTCAAGGAGACGAAGCCGACGGTGAAGGTGCAGGGAGCGGCCGGCGAAGTGAAGCTGCCGCCGTGCGCGGTGGATCAAGACTCGGTCACTCGAGCCGTCGCCGCCGTGCGACGGGAGCAGTACGATCGCGAGCAACTGGCCCGCGAGGCTCAGCGTCGCCTGGACTCGGCACAATCGGCGGCGCGAGTGCGCGACGCCGTCGATCGTGAGCGCGTCATCGCGGCCGCGCAACGTCAGAAGTACTTCCTCGACTCGGTGGCCTTCGCGAAAAAGACGGCGGAGGAGGCGTCGCTCGCGCGCCAGCGCCACCTCGCGCGCGGCTTCTACCTCGGCCTGGCGGGCGGCGCCAGCTCGCCGCAGCGCGATACACGCGACGGCTACACCGGCGGTTGGAACGCGACGATTCCATTCGGCTGGGACGCCACCGATCAGCCGTTCGGCTTCCGCACCGATTTTTCGGTCGATCACATGAACGGTACTCGGATCCACGATGTGGCCGGTGTCACGACGAGTACGAGCGGCGACATCACGGTCTGGTCGCTGAACGCCGACGTGAAGCTCAGAGCTCACGCTCCCGGCGGACCCACGCGGTCGCACGTGTACGCGCTCGCCGGAGTCGGCGCGCACCGTGTCGCCGAAGGCGTCTACGGGTCGACGGGTCCGTTGGCTGGGCAGAAGCTCACCTTCAGCGATGCGAACACTTCCTTCGGGTGGAACGTCGGAGCAGGCGCATCGCTCGAGTGGGGATCCACCGAGTTGTTCGTCGAGACGCGGTTCTTCCAGGTGAAGTCCGACCTCGCCTACCGTGTGAGCGGCGGCGTCGGCACATACACGAGCTTCACCCCGATCGTGGTTGGCCTCCAGTTCTTCTGATCGGCATTCGACGACGACGGCGCGGGGGACTGCCGAGGCGGACCGGCGACATGTGTCCGGTTCGCCTCGGCAACGCGTTCCTCGAGGCGGTCGCCGAGCGACCACGGCGGAGCGCGATACCGGCGCCGCAGGTGGTCGTCGGCGAAACGCCGACTCCGACCCGGTTATTCGCCGATTCTGAACGGAGCTCACCAGCCCAAGATTGACCCCAGGTCAGTCGCTCTCGCCGAGGCATCCATGTTCCACACACTGCTGGTTCCACTCGATCGATCATCGCTGGCTGAACAAGCGATCGGTCACGCCGCGTCCATCGCTCGTGAGTCCGGGGCTTCGATCGAACTCGTCCTGGTTCACGAACCATTCCCGTTCGCCGGCTACGCCGATCTCCCCTGGGACGACATGGCGGCCGAACAGAAGTATCTCGACGCGGTTGCGACCGACGTCGAGTCGGGGACACACGTCTCCACGACGCGTACGGTGCTTCGCGGGGCGCCGGCGGAAACGATCGTCCGCCGAGCACGCGAAATCGGCGCCGATCTCATCGTCATGACGTCTCATGGACGAACGGGCTTTAGCCGCACATGGCTCGGGAGCGTCGCCGATGCGGTCATGCGGAAATCCGCGATTCCGGTTCTCATGCTGCGCCCCGAGCACGAGACGCCGAACCGCCGCGCGACGCGGAGCGGGATCCAGCGGCTTCTCGTTCCGTTGGACGGATCGGGCCTGGCAAAGAGCATCGTACCGGCAGCCGCGGATTTGGCGCGCGCGTCGCATGCAGCGATCACGCTGCTTCGCATCGTGCCGATCATTCCGATCATGGTGGCGTACGAGCCGACGATGCCGGTGACGACCCTCCCGGTGATTCCCGACGAGGCGGCGACTCAGCAGCTCGTCGACGACGCGACCACCGAGATCGAGTTGGTGGCAAAGCGCATCCACGAGGAAACCGGCATTGCGATCGAGGCGCGTGCGGTCGTCGCGGAGCATGCAGCGCGCGCGATCGTCGACGAAGCCGAGACGCGGAGCATCGACGTCATCGCGATGTCGACGCACGGCCGCGGAGCTTCACGCCTGTTGCTGGGGAGCGTCGCCGACAAAGTCCTTCGCGCCAGCCGGGTTCCCGTTCTGCTCTACCGGCCTGCGGAGCGCGCGACGACGGCTCTGACGCTCGACGAAGCCGAGGTAGCGAAACAGCTCCCATCGCTGGTCGGCGAGTGAGAGGGCACACGCTTGGTCGCGCCCTCTTGGAGCGATAACGCCATACGACGCTCGCTTCCTGCGGCTGCCGGCCGCTTGGCCGGCAGCCTCCAACGCGCCGCGCCGCTGCGCGACTCAGACGTGCACCTACACGTCCCATTTCAGCGTCGTCGCCACGCCAGGCGCGAGGTCGGTGTCCGTTCGCAGGTGTGAGTTCGGCAACACGACCTTCAATTCTTCGGCGATGGCTCGGATTCCCCGGCCAAACGAAGCGCGAGACGCCGGAAACGCCCGACGCGTCGCGACGGTGCGGGTTTCCCCGACGATTTTTCGGGCGGCCGCCGACTAAACCCGCCGCGACGCATGGGTAGGCTTCATCCGCATCAAACCTCCAAGGCATCCGCATGTCCGCATCCACTCGGCGTCATCGAGAATCGGCCGGCGACTCACTCAGCGCTTATCTGCGCGAGATCGGGTCGTACCCCCTCCTCACACCGGCCGACGAGGCCAATCTCGCGCGCCGGGCACGGAGCGGAGACGCGCCTGCCGCCGACCGTTTGATTTGCTCGAATCTTCGGTTCGTCGTCTCCGTGGCGAAGAAGTATCAGCATCACGGCATTCCACTCGCCGACCTGATCGACGAGGGAAACCTCGGTCTCATCCGCGCCGCGCACCGATTCGACGAGACACGCGGCGTGAGATTTATTTCATATGCGATCTGGTGGGTTCGCCAAGCGATCGTTCAGGCGATCGCCGAGTCGGGTCACGCCGTTCGGGTCCCGCTGACGAGGTTCACGGCCATGCGGCGCGTCAGCCGCCACGCCGACGTGTTGCGAAAAGAGCTCGGCCGCGAGCCGACGCAGCTCGAGCTCATCGAGGAGGCCGGCATCAACGCGGCCGATGCGGCGGTCACGTTGCACATCGCCAGAGCGCCGGTTTCGCTGGATGCGGCCGTCGGCGACGACGCACGCCTCCTGGAGTTCATGCCCGACGATTCGTCGGAACCGCCCGACCACGAAGCCGTGAATGCCGATCTCGCCGAGTCCATCGAGACCGCACTGGCCGCGCTTCGAGACCGCGAAGCCACGGTGGTGCGACTCTACTTCGGGTTCGATGGAGGAGACCCGATGACCCTCGAGAGCATCGGGCAACGACTCGGCGTGACGCGTGAACGAGTCCGGCAGATCAAGGATCGGGCGCTTTGTCGTTTGCGCAAGTCGGACGTCGCTCCCGCCTTGGCGACGCTTCGCGGCGCGTGAGCACAGAGACCGAATCGATGCGCGTTCGCCTCCTCTCGCTCGGGTCGACGCTGCTCTTCCTCGCGGCGGGCGGCGTGTGCGCCATCCTCGGCCGGCCCAATCTGGCGCGGGACGTGTGGATGCTCGGCGTCGTCGCGACGGGAGCGCCGATCGTCTTTCGTACGCTGCGCGCGGTCGCGCACGGGCGCCTCGCGACGGACATCGTCGCGTCCTTGTCGATCATCGGGGCCACCGCGCTCGACCAGCCGTTGGCCGGACTCGTCATCGTACTCATGCAGGCGGGCGGAGAGGCGCTGGAGCGGTATGCCGAGGGGCGCGCGTCGGCGGCGGTTCGCGCGCTCGAAGCCGCCGCTCCGCGAAAGGCGCGCCGGGTCCGTGAGGGAGCCGTGGACGAGGTGCCCGCGGCCGACGTTCGGATCGGCGACACGCTTCTGATCCTGCCCGGCGATCTCGTTCCCTGCGATGGCGTCGTCGTGGATGGCGAATCCGAGCTCGACACCTCGTCGCTCACGGGCGAATCTGCGCCGCTGCGGGCGACGCGCACGACGCGCGTGATGAGCGGCATGGCCAATGGATTCGGTTCGTTTCGAATGATCGCGATGGCGCCGGCCGAGCGCAGTCAATACGCGCGAATCGTGGAGCTGGTACGCAGCGCGCAGACGAGCAAAGCGCCGCTGCAACGGCTCGCGGATCGGTACGCCGTCTGGTTCACGCCGATCACCGTGGCGGTCTGCGGGATCGCGGTGGGTCTCACGCACGATTGGATGCGCGCGCTGTCCATCCTCGTCGTCGCCACACCCTGTCCGTTGATTCTCGCGACTCCGGTCGCGATCATCGGCGGGATCAATCGCGCCGCCCATCGGTTCGTGATCATTCGACACGGTGGGGCGCTCGAGGCGTTGAGCGAAGTGAACACGGCCGTGTTCGACAAGACCGGCACACTCACCGTCGGCACGCCCATGCTGGAGCGTGTCGCCGTCGACACGGGATTCGATCGGGCGACGGTGCTCGGCTACGCGGCGGCCGTCGAGCGGCGGTCGAGTCATCTGCTCGCCCGCGTGCTCGTCGATGCGGTGCAGAGCGAACGCATACGGGTCCCCGAAAGCACTGGAGCGTTGGAGACGCCGGGCCAGGGTGTTGCGGGGGTCGTCGACGGCCACTACGTGCGGGTCGGCGCCCGCTCATTCATCGTCCCCGACTGCGTCGGAGGTGTCCTCGCCGCGGCGCGACTCGAGCGGCCCGGCGCGACGTTGCGGGCTTACGTCTCGATCGACCAGCGGCTCGCCGCGGTGTTCGAGTACGCGGACCAGCTTCGCCCCGACCTCGCCGGCCTGCTCGGCGCTCTCGAATCGTCCGGGATCCGCCGCATGGCGCTTCTTTCGGGCGATCACGCGCCGATCGCCCGCGACATCGCCGCGCGAGTCGGAATCGAAGAGACCTACGGCGATCTCATGCCGGGTGACAAAGCGCAGTTCATCGAGCGCATGCGGGCCGAAGGCGGCGTCGTGATGATGATCGGCGACGGCATCAACGATGCGCCGGCGCTGTCCACGGCGGATGTCGGCGTGGCGCTCGCTTCGCACGGCGGCGGCATTGCCGCCGAGGCAGCCGACGTCATCATCCTGGTCGATTCGCTCTCACGCGTCAGCGAGACGAAGGTGATCGCCGATCGCACCATGCGGATTGCGCGACAGAGCATCCGCGTAGGACTCGGACTGAGCGGCGTCGCCATGCTCGTCGCCGCGTTCGGCGGTTTGGCGCCGATCGTC
Source organism: Gemmatimonadaceae bacterium (assembly GCA_036003045.1). Taxonomy (NCBI): domain Bacteria; kingdom Pseudomonadati; phylum Gemmatimonadota; class Gemmatimonadia; order Gemmatimonadales; family Gemmatimonadaceae; species Gemmatimonadaceae bacterium. The sequence continues at coordinate 131,958 of DASYSS010000050.1, read as the reverse complement.
GGAGCCGCGCTGCAGGAGGTGATCGACGTCGCCGTGATCCTCAATGCGCTGCGGACGTCGGTCCCGCCACGGTCGGAACGCCGGCGCGCTGACACCGACGAGAAGCCGGTGGCGACCGAGCCCCACCCTGTCGCGCCTCGACGCGCCGCCTAACGCGCGTCGCCCACTCCAAGAAGGTCGGAGATCGTCGTCGAGCTGAGGGCCTGATCGTGCATCCGGTGAATCTGCGTCCATTGCAGGTGCGCCGCGCACGGCTGCTCCGCTGTGCAAAGACGATCGCCGAGCAGACATCGCCTCGGCGCATCCGCCCCGTCGAATACGTTGATGAGCCGCGCCAGCGTCAGCCGATGGGGTGCCACGGCCAGCGCGAATCCGCCGCCCCTCCCGGGAACGCTCGTCGTCACGCCGGCTCTCGTCAGCGCATGGAGCGTCTTCGACAGGTAATTGCGCGGCGCGCCGATCGCGTCGGCGATCTCGCCGGCGGACGCGACCTGTCCCTTCGGTCGCTGGCCGAGGTAGAGAACCGCGCGAAGCGCGTGGTCAGCGGTCGTCGAAAGCATCGGTCGCTCCCGGCCGCACGGAATGCATCGGCATTTCGTGGAAGCTGTGGGCGCTCGCTGTCGATCGCTGTCCTCGACTCGCCGCACTTTGCGTCGGGAAAATCCCGACGTCGAATCCATTGGAAATCGGACGGACCGCGGCTCCGCGATACCCGATCTTCAATGCAACTCGCACCTCGATGTGAGCGTTGCGCTTTCTCTCTCCTCGCGGGGTTCTCCTATGTCGCCTTTGCGCCAATGGTCCACGAGACTGGCGGGCGCGGCCGTCGCCGTCGCCATCGTTCTCATTTACGCGTGCACGGCGAACCGTGCGCCATCCCAGTCGCTCGTCAGCGGCGACGCCGCGTCGAAGGTGTACGTGGCCCCGGGCAGCTACGACGAGTATTACGCGTTCATGTCCGGCGGGTACAGCGGGCAGATCGCCGTCTACGGGCTGCCGTCCGGCCGGCTCCTCAAAGTCATACCGGTTTTTTCACAGTTCGCCGAAGACGGCTACGGCTACAACGAGGAGACGAAGCCGCTCTTCCAGACGACCTACGGCTTCGTGCCGTGGGACGACTCACATCACCCCGAGCTGTCGATGACGAACGGCGTTCCCGACGGACGCTGGCTGTTCATCAACGCGAACAACACGCCGCGCATCGCCCGCATCGACCTCACGCGGTTCGAGACGGACGAGATTCTCCAGATCCCGAACGCCGCGGGCGGCCACGCGTCGCCCTTCACGACGCCGGACTCGAAGTACGTCGTCTCGGCGACGCGCTTCAGCGTTCCGGTGCCCAATACCGACGTCCCCATCGAGAGCTACAAGCAGAACTTCCGCGGCACGTTGACGTTCGCGACGGCTGACCAACCGGGAAAAATGGACATCGCGTTCCAGATCCTCATGCCCGGCTTCGACTACGACCTCGGCCATGCCGGCAAAGGGCCCTCCAATGGTTGGTTCTTTTTCACCTCGTACAACAGCGAGCAGGCGAACACCAAGCTCGAAGAAAACGCGTCGCAGAACGACAAGGACTTCATCGCCGCGGTGAACTACAAGCGCGCCGAGGAGTGCGTGGCACAGGGGAAGGCGAAGGCGGCGCCGGCCGAGTACTACCACAACTGGGTCGACGAGTCGTCGCGCATCGCGAAGTCGGAGAAGAAGTCGGGCGTCAAGATGATCAACCCGGGCGATTGCGAAGGCGTCGTCTACTATCTGCCGACGCCCAAGTCGCCGCACGGTGTCGATGTGGATCCGACGGGCGAATACATCGTCGCCGGCGGCAAGCTCGCCACGGTCATTCCGGTCCACTCGTTCACCAAGCTGCAGAAGGCGATCGCCGACAAGGCGTTCGAGAAGACCGTCGACGGGATTCCGGTGCTCAAATACGACGCCGTGATGGCCGGCGAGGTTCAGAAGCCCGGCCTGGGTCCGCTGCACACCGAATTCGACGGCAAGGGCTACGCGTACACGTCGATGTTCATCTCGTCGGAAGTCGTGAAGTGGAAGCTCGGCACGTGGGAGGTCGTCGACCGAATCCCGACGTACTACAGCATCGGCCACCTCATGATTCCGGGCGGCGACAGCAAACAGCCGTGGGGGAAGTACCTCGTCGCCATGAACAAGATCACGAAGGATCGCTATCTGCCGACGGGGCCCGAGATGGCGCAGTCGGCGCAGCTGATCGACATCAGCGGCGACAAGATGAAACTGCTGCTCGATTTCCCGACGATCGGCGAGCCGCACTACGCGCAGGCACTGCCGGCGAGCATGATCAAGGAGAAGCAGGTCAAGTTCTACCAGCTGGCGAAGAACACGAGCCCGTGGGTCACGCGCAGCGAGTCGGACGGCGGCATCGCGCGCGCCGGCAAGCGCGTCGACATCAAGATGATCGCCATTCGCAGCCACTTCGCGCCGGACAACATCGAGGGCGTGCAGGTCGGCGACACCGTGGTGTTCCACGTGACCAACATCGAGCAGGACTGGGACATCCTGCACGGATTCGCCGTGCTGGGCAACAATAACTCCGAGCTGATCCTGCAGCCGGGTGAGACGCGCTCGTTGACGTGGATCCCAAAGACGCCGGGCGTCTACCCGTTCTACTGCACCGACTTCTGCTCGGCGTTGCACCAGGAGATGCAAGGCTACATCCGCGTCTCCCCGGCCGGATCGAACGTGAAACTCATGGCGAACGTGAGTAAGAAGGCGCAAGCCCAAATGGACCACAACGCCAAGTAGAGCCGAACATGTCGAAGCTTTCGCGACTCCTCATTTTGCTCGCATCCGCGCTCGTGCTCGTGTCGCTGGCGACGCCGCTCTGGCGGATCCGGTTGCTGGCGCCGCAGTACCCCGAAGGACTCGGGATGGACATCCACGCCGGCACGGTGGTGGGCGCGAGGGAGCACGACCTCCAGAGCATCAACTCGCTCAATCACTACATCGGGATGAAGGCCATCGAGCCCGAGGAGATCGCGGAGCTTCGCGTGATCCCGTGGTGCATCGGCGGACTCGCGGTGTTGGGGTTCGTCGTCGCCGCGGCGGGACGCCGCTGGATGGCGATCGGGTGGCTCGCGTCGTTCGCCGTCTTCGGCGTCGTCGCGCTGAGCGACTTTTACCACTGGGAGTACGAGTACGGCCACGAGCTCGACACCGCGCACGCCATCATCAAGGTGCCGGGGATGAGCTATCAGCCGCCGCTCATCGGGTCGAAGCAGTTGCTGAACTTCACCGCGATCTCGTGGCCGACGACCGGCGCCATCCTCATTGGCGTCGCGTTCGTCGTGGGCTGTCTCTCCGTCTACCTCGCGCGTCCGCACGCGACGGTGGAGGCGGCCGCGTGATGCGCGCCGCCCGGCTGACTCTGCGCAACCGGCGCAAGGGCGCGATGCGCGTCGCGATCCTGTCGCTCGTCGTCGCCTGCGCACCGGGGAAGCCCGAGCCGATCGCGGTCAATGCCGACGCGTGCACGTACTGCCGAATGCTGATCGGCGACGGCCGATTCGCCGCGGCGATCGTCACCGCGCATGGACGAACGCTCAAGTTCGACTCGATCGAATGCCTCGTCGCCTACTATCGTCAGGCGGCGGCCGCGCACGACGTCGCCTCCGTGTGGGTCTCCGACCTTCGCCATCCGGGCACGCTCATCGACGCGAGCACGGCTCGGTTCGTCGACGTCGGTGAAGGGCGGGCTCCGATGGGATCGAGTCACGGGTGGGCGGCGGTCGCCTCGGCACGCGATGCCGCCGCGCTCGGATTCATCGACGCGGCGACGATCAAGCGATGGAGCGACCTGCAGTGAGAACGCTCGCGCTGATCTGGTTGTTCGTGCCCGCGGCGCTCGCCGCGCAACGGCGGTTCGACGTCACTCCGGGGGGAGCGTATCAAACCGTCGGAGCCGGCGTCGCCGCGGCGCAGAATGGCGATACGGTCGTCGTTCACGCGGGTCGGTACCGCGAACCGCTTGTGACGATCGACAAGCGCATCGCACTCGTCGGTGAAGGCACGCCGATCCTCGATGGGGAAGGGAATCACGGCCTCATACTCGTCACCGCCGACGACGTCACGGTACGCGGACTCGTCCTGCGCAACGTAGGGACGAGCTTCGTCGAGGACCGGGCCGCGATCAAAGCGAGCCACGTGCGCGGCTGCTCGTTGGATCACGACCGCGTCGAGAACGGATTCTTCGGCATCTACCTCGCCGACGTGACCGACTGTCGCGTGGCGGACAACGTCATCCGCGGGCAGGGCCTGCGCGAGACCGAGGCCGGCAACGGGATCCATCTCTGGCGCGCTCGCCGGATCACGATCGAGAACAACGACGTCTCGGGTCAGCGCGACGGCATCTACTTCGAGTTCGTCCACGACACCGACGTCCGCGGCAACACGAGCGCGCGCAATCTGCGCTACGGCCTTCACTTCATGTACTCCGACGGCTGCCGGTACTCCGGCAACACGTTCCGCCGAAACGGATCGGGTGTGGCCGTGATGTACACGAAGACCGTGGCGATGACGGGCAACCGGTTCGAGGACAACTGGGGGCCCGCCGCGTACGGCCTCCTGCTCAAGGAGATCAGCGATGCACGGCTCGAGCGCAACGTCTTCGACCACAACACGACGGCGCTCGTCGCCGACGGCGCGAACCGAATCGTCGCCGTCGGCAACCAGTTCACGAACAACGGTTGGGCCGTGCGCCTCGAGGCCAGCACCGTCGATGGCCGCTTCGAGCGAAACAACTTCGTCGCCAACACCTTCGAGCTCGCGACGAACAGCCGGTCGCTGTCCACCGTTTTTTCCGGTAACTACTGGGACGACTACCGCGGCTACGACGTGAACCGCGACGGGACCGGTGACGTGCCGCATCGTCCCGTCCGGCTCTTCTCCGTGATCGTCGCACACCAGCCGGCGTCGCTCATCCTGCTGCGAAGCACGTTCGCGTCGCTCCTGGACGCCGCCGAGCGGGTGTTGCCGTCGCTCACGCCGGAAGCGTTGGTCGACAGCGCTCCGGCGATGAAGCCCATCTCCTTCCCAACGACGGTGTCCGTGCGATGATCGAATTCCGCGGAGTGGCGAAGAGGTTCGCCCAGACCGCCGTGCTGCGAGGCGTCGACCTCACGATCGGCCGCGGACGGGTTGTCGGACTCGTCGGCCCGAACGGTGCCGGGAAGACGACGCTCATCAAGATGCTGCTCGGCCTCGCCCATCCGACCGGCGGCGACATCCTCGTCGACGGTGTGTCGATTCGCCGCGGCGACTCCTATCGCGATCGCATCGGATACATGCCGCAGATCGCGCGGTTTCCCGACAACCTGACTGCAGCCGAGCTCCTTCGAATGATGCGCGCTCTGCGCGGCAAAGACGTGACCGACGACGAGCTCATGGAACACCTCGGACTGGGCGATCATCTCGACAAGCCGCTCCGTGTTCTGTCTGGCGGCACACGGCAGAAGGTCAATGCGGCACTCGCACTCCTGTTTCGTCCCGACGTGCTCGTGCTCGACGAGCCGACGGCCGGTCTCGATCCGTTGTCGAGTGCGACGCTCAAGGACGAAATCCTCGCGCGCAACGAGGCCGGCGCGACGGTGCTCGTGACGTCGCACATCATGGGTGAGCTGGAGGATCTATGCGACGAAGTCGCGTTCCTCCTCGATGGGACCGTGCGCTACGCCGGTCCGATCGAGGCGCTCACCGAACAAACGCGGCAGCACAACCTCGAGCGCGCGATCGCGTCGCTGATGATCAGGGAGGTCGCATGAAGAGCGTCGCTCGCACGATCGCCGCGATCCAGGCGCGCGACGTGATGCGCAGTCGATGGATTCTCGTGTACTCGGGCTTCTTCTTGCTGCTGAGCGAGGGCCTCCTTCGCTTTTCCGGCGACCAGGCAAAGGCCGTGTTGAGCCTCGCCACGGCGAGCCTGATGATCATCCCGCTCGCGACGCTGGTTCTCGCCACGATCTACGTGTACACGACGCGCGAGTTCACCGAGCTGCTGCTGGCGCAGCCGATTCGCCGCTCGTCCCTGTACGCGGGGCTCTATTCGGGGCTGTCGCTTCCCGCGACGGCGGGGTTCGTCATCGGCGTCGCGATGCCGTTCGTCCTCCGCGGGGGAGGAGATCCCGCCGTTCGCGCAGCGCTCGCCGTGTTGCTGGTCGTCGGCTCGGCATTGACGTGCGCCTTCACGGCGATCGCCTTCTGCGTCGCGTTGCGTACCGAAGACCGGCTGCGAGGCGTCGGCGTCGCGCTCGGCGTGTGGTTGCTCGTCGCGGTCGCGTACGACGGGATTGTGCTCACGGGCGTCGCACTCCTCGGTGACTATCCGATCGAACGTCCGCTGCTCGTGCTCATGTTCGCGAACCCGGTGGACCTCGGCCGCGTGCTGCTGCTCATGCGTCTCGACGCGTCCGCCCTGCTCGGTTACACGGGGGCGGTGTTCGAGCGGGTTTTCGCCGGCAACACCGGGGCATGCCTCGCCGCAGGCATGCTGTTCGTCTGGATCGCGGCACCCGTCGCTCTGGGCTGGCGCTGGTTCAGGCGAAAGGACTTCTAAATCAAACAATCATCTCAATCAACCGACCAACCGACCATGAGAACCGTTCACACGTCGCAAATCGCTCGCGGACTACACGCGCTCGCATGCGCCACCGCGCTGATCGCGCTCGCGTGCGGCGGCGAGCAGAAGCCCGCCGCCGAGAAGGCTCCCACCGCCGCGGAGGCCGCGCCGTCGGCCGTCGCATTCAGCACGTCGCCGTTGACGCCCGATCCGGGAGGAAAGGTCGTCACCGTGGAGCTCTATTCCGACGCCGTGGGCAACTACTTCAAGCCGGCTGAGGTCCACGCGAAACCCGGCGACGTGATTCGCTACACGCTCAAGGTGGGCGTGCACAACGTGCACTTCCTTCCCGATTCCAACGCCGGCCGCTCGAGCTATCCGCAGTCGGCCAGCGACTTGCTCCAGCTCCCCGGGCAGACGCTCGACCTCGCCGTCAAAATGCCCGCCGGCAGCTACTACTTCCAATGCGACCCGCACGCGATGCTCGGCATGAAGGGGCATCTCGTCGTCGAGTGATTGTTGGGCCCCGGGCGCGCGTCGGTTTGTTTCTCAGGCGGCTGCGTTGCGAAGCGCGAGCACGTACAGCACGAGAAACACGCCGGCGCCCGTCGTCGAGACGACGAGGAGTGGCGTCGTCACCGCCGGATCGTCGCGCAGCGCCATCCGTATCGCCATCCCCGCGACCGCACAGGTGAGCAGCGTCTGCATGCCGATGAAGCCGTAGGCCCAGCGACCGGCCGATTCCGCACCGCGCACGAGCAACCAACCGGTGGTGAGGCTTGCCGGAATCACGAAGCCGAGGTCCATCAGCCGGATCAGCCAAAACGCGGTGGGATGCTCGAGATATTCCGTCGGGAGCGGCGGATTCGACAATCGAACGATCGAACCGACCCACGCGAGCGCGAACGAGCTTCCGACCGCGAGCATGGCGGCACCCGTCGTCCGAGCGAGACGCGTGTCGATGCGCGGCGCGCCCGCCGCGATGGCACGGCAGGCGGCGAGCAACATCGTCCAGCCGGCGATCACGAGACTCAAATACAGAAAGAAGTAGTTCTCGTTGTTGCCGGGGTATCGCGAGTAGTCCGGAACGAGCACGAATTGGACGTACGTGTAGAGGGCATAGGCCGAGGGGCCGGCGGCGAGAAACGGCGCGAGCCGATCGCCCCGCCACCAGGCGATACCGGCCGCGATCGCGAGCGGAGCCGCGATGAACAACGACGTCAGTTCGCCGCCGAGCAGTTGCGTCTCCATTGCCGGCGATTCGTGAATGCGAATGACGCCGAGCACCAATGGGCCGAGCACCGCGTTGCTCGCGATCGCGGCACCGAGGGCGATCAGCGTCGCCCCCACGATCCGCCGGTTGCGCATGGCTCCATCGTCGTCTCAACGAAGCGGTCGAACCATCGGGGTTTCCACCACACGGCCAGTCCACGTTTCCGCACCCAGGTTCCACTTTCGCCCGACGGATGGCCCGGCTCCGGGACCCGATCTTCATGTCCAGATCGACGACGGGACTTACGCCGACCGACGCAGCGCCCCGCCGCCGCTGATACGGAGAGAACCATGACCAGATCCTACATCGCCGCCGCCGCCCTCCTGGGTGCTCTCGCCGCGACCGGCGTTGCTCAAACGACTCGCGTGCCCGTTGGCGCGGACAGCAAGCTGTGGATCGAAGGTACCTCCAACCTGCATGGCTGGAGCTGCAAGGCCGACAAGTTCGACGCCGCTCTGGAGCTCGACGCGGCCGCGGTGGCCGAGCTGGCGACCGCGACGCCCAAGGCGCTCAAGCGGGTCGAGGTGAAGGTCCCGGTGAAGGCGCTCAAGTGCGGGCACGGCGGGATGGATGACAACCTGTACAAGGCGCTCAAGGCGAACGAGACACCTGATATCACCTACATCCTCGCGACGTTCGACGCCGCTCCCGGCGAGGCCGGCGAGTTCACGCTGAAGACCAACGGCACGCTCGCCATCGCGGGGAAGGAGAACAAGCTGACGATGGACGTCGTCGCGACACGCCTGCCGGATGGCACGGTGAAAGCGACCGGCATGGTGCCGATCAAGATGACGGACTACGGCATCAAGCCGCCGACCGCGATGTTCGGCACGCTGCGGACGGGAGACGAGGTCAAGGTCAACTTCGAGCTGACTGTGGGTGCCCGGGCGATCGCGGCCGCGATCAACGACAAAGTCGTGAACGACAAATAGCCGCACTGGCAGTCGTTCAGCGGCATCGCTCGGTAAGAGAGGGACACAGCCCGGACAGGTGTGTCCCTCTCCGCGCGTGTAGGGGAATCCCCTTCAAAAGTTCACTTCTTGCCCGACAGAGTGCCGGCGCTCGCTGTACGAGATTCGCGTACGACACACAGCTGACCTGAACCGACCAATGCCCAATAGACCCTTTGTCGATCTGTTCGACCGCAGCACGTCCCGCCGTCGATTCCTTCGGGAGGGCGGCCTCGCGGCGGTCGTCGCCGGTGTCGCCACGGCGTGCAAGCAGGAACCCGCGAAGGCCGCGTCGTCACAGGCCGCTCCCGCGGCATCGGGTCAAACCGGCGGGACGATGGGTGCCAACGACACGTCGAAGGGCGCCTCGGAGCTCGCCGCCGCGCAGGCGATGGACGCGATGCACGAGAAAGGCATCAAGGCGTTTCCCGCGAAGACGGCCGGTCTCGGCAACCAACTGCTGGTGCCGCGCATCGAGAATGGCGTGAAGGTCTACGACATCACCGCCAAAAAAATCCAGTGGGAGACCGAGCCCGGTCACATGGTCGAGGCCTGGGCGTACAACGATCAGGTGCCCGGACCGCAGATACGCGTTACGTCGGGCGATCGGGTGAAAGTCATCCTGCATAACCAGCTGCCCGAGTCGACCGCGATTCATTTCCACGGCCTCGAGCTGCCCAACGCGATGGACGGTGTTCCGTTCATCACGCAGCCGCCGGTGAAGCCCGGCGAGTCGTTCACCTACGAGTTTGTGGTGCCGAATCACGGCTCGCACATGTACCACTCGCACCACAACTCGGCGAAGCAGGTCGGTCTCGGTCTCCTCGGCGCGTTCATCGTTGAACCGAAGGAGAAGACGAAAGACGACACGCCCGAGGTCGATCAAGTGTTCATCCTCAACGACGGCGCACACGGATACACGTTCAACGGCAAGAGCTTCCCGGCGACGCAGCCCATCGTGGCGAAGCTCGGGCAAAGAGTTCGCATCCGCTTCATGAACGAGGGGATGATGATCCATCCCATGCATCTGCACGGGATGCACATGACCGTCATCGCCAAGGACGGCTGGCCCGTCCCAGCGCCCTGGAAATGCGACACGCTGAACGTCGCGCCGGGCGAGCGATGGGACGTGATCGTCCACTGCAACAATCCGGGAACATGGGCCTTTCATTGCCACATTCTGCCCCACGCCGAGTCCGACCACGGGATGTTCGGCATGGTGACCGCGTTGGTCGTGCAGGCGTGACGTCACGCGGGGCGCGGCGAGGCATTCGGCTCGCCGCGCTTCGCGTGCCGCTGGTCGCCAAGCTCGTCGGGGCGAATCTCCTCGTCGTCGGCCTGTTCACGGGCATCTGGCTCGTCGTCGGCGGACCGATCAACGCGTTCGTGATCGTCGCGATCACCGCCGTCGTCAGTATGCATTTGGCGCTCACGCTCGTCGCGCTGCGTCCCATTCGCGATCTGGAAGCCGTCGCCACGCGTGTGTGGGACGGTGACTACGGCGTGCGCGTCGAACGGTCGGCCGTGGCCGACCGCGAGGTGCTGCGCGTGGGCTCGATGTTCAACATCTTGCTCGACGGCCTGGCGGCCGATCGCGCCAAGATGCGGGTCCTCGCCGCGGAGGTGATCGCCGCGGAGGATCGCGAGCGTTCCGCGCTGGCGCGCGAGCTCCACGATTCCGTGGCCCAACATCTTGCCGCCGTCCTTCTTCAACTCTCGGCCGCGGCGCGCGACTCGACGGATCCGCTCGTTGCCGAGCGCTTGCATGAGGCGCGCGACTCGGCCGAGTATGCGCTCCACGAAGCCCGCGCGCTCTCTCACGCGCTTCACCCCGGGGTGCTCGACGACCTGGGACTCGAGGCGGCGCTTCGCAAGCTGGCGCGCGATTCATCGTATGGGAACGGCGTGGACATCGACGTCGACTACGCGGCGCGTCCGGAGCGTCTCCCACGCGACGTGGAAGGCGTGCTGTATCGAGTCGCCCAGGAGGCCGTGCGCAATGCCACCACCCACGCGTCGCCGCGAAGAATCCGCATGTCCGTCCAACAGGCGAGCGAGGAGGCGACGCTGAGCGTCCATGACGACGGCGTCGGATTCGATCTCGCCGACGCGGACGCGCGGCGCGCGGGAATGGGCCTCACGTCGATGCGCGAACGCGTCGACCTGCTGGACGGCCATCTCGACATCCACACCGCGAAGGGGAGCGGTACGACAATTTCAGCGACCGTCCCACTGGACGCCGCATCCCGGCCCATTTCATTCTAAGGGCACGATGACGAACGACATTATACGAGTGGTGCTCGCCGACGACCACGTGGTCGTGCGCGCCGGCTTGCGCGCGGTCTTGGGCGCGGCCAAGGACATCGAGATCATCGGCGAAGCCCGCAACGGCCGCGAGGCGATCACGATGGTGGAGCGCTTTCAGCCCGACGTCGTCGTGATGGATCTCGATATGCCCGACACGGATGGCATCACCGCGACCAAAGAGATCGTGACGAAGGGCCTCGCGTCGCGCGTGCTCGTGCTGACCATGCACGCCGAGGAAGACTATCTCGTGCCGCTGATGGAGGCGGGCGCGGCGGGCTATCTGGTGAAGAGCGCGGCCGATCGTGATCTGGTCGACGCCGTGCGCGCCGTGGCGCACGGCGACGTCTACGTGCGGCCCGCGGCAGCTCGCGTCCTCGCGAGAAACCTCACGAAAAAGGATCCGGCCGCCGAGGAGCGGGCGCGTTTCGAAAAGCTCACTCAACGGGAGCAGGATGTGTTGAAGTACGTCGCTCAAGGCTATTCGGCACCGGAGATCGGCGAGCGACTGTTCATCAGCCCGAAGACCGTGGACACCTACAAGCAACGGATCCAGGAAAAGCTCGGGCTCGCTCACCGGTCGGACTACGTGCAGTTGGCGCTGCGGCTAGGGATTCTTTCGGAGAGCTAGCGTCTGCTCACTCCATGGCTGGTGGCCGGCCTCGTCGCGGCACTTCTCGTCGTACAACAAGTCTTCGTCCGCTCGCGGCTTCGAAGCCAAGGAAGGATCGAGGCGGAGCTTCGCGCGTCGGAGGCGAAGTTCTCCGGCATTCTCGAGATTGCCGCCGACGCCATCATCACGATCGACCAGAGCCAGCGGATCGTGCACTTCAACAACGGCGCGGAAGGAATGTTCGGCTACAAGGCGGCCGACGCCATCGGGCGGCACCTCGCCATCCTCATTCCGCCGCGGTTTCGCGCCGCTCACGACGGGCACATCGAATCGTTCGCGCGCTCGTCGGTGACGGCGCGGCGAATGGGCGAGCGCCGTGAGATCTTCGGCCTGCGCTCGGACGGCACGGAGTTTCCCGCCGAAGCGTCGATCTCGAAGCTCGTCACCCCGGACGGACTCTTGTTCACCGTCGTGTTGCGCGACACCACCGAGCAGAAGCGCGCCGAAGAGGACGAGCGCTTTCTCAGCGGTGCGTCGGGGGAATTGTCGAATACCCTTGCCGTCGACGCTACCGAGCGCGCCGTCGTCGATCTGCCCATTCCACGGCTCGCCGAGGCGGCGTTGCTCGATCTCGTGCAACCACGGGCGGCGGGCGGCGGCGGAGGTGCCTTCAGGCGGGTCGCGAGTACGCGCCAGAAGGCCGAGTTGACCGCGGGGATCGAAGCGCTGGCGGCGCACCGCCTGACGCCCGACTCTCCCTCGCCGATCGTCGACGTCATACGGCGCGGACGAACGGAAGTCGTCGAGACGATCGACGACGAGTGGCTCGAGAGCAGCGCGGATCCGGAGGCGGCACCGCATTGGCGGGCGATCGGTGCGACCTCGATCCTCGTGCTTCCGCTGGTCGCCGGCGAAACGCGCGGGGCGCTCACGCTGATTCGAGCAGGCACCGCTCGTCCATTCGATCAGCAGCAACGCGCACTCGGTGAAAAGTTCGCGCGCGCCGCGGCGACCGCGCTACAGAACGCCCAGCTCTACGACGCGGCCAGGGACGCCAACATGGCGCGCGACGAAGTGCTGGGGGTCGTGTCGCACGACCTCCGGAACCCGCTGAGCGCCATCTCGATGTGCGCGAGAGTGATGCAGGAGAGCCCGCCGGCGAACGAGGGCGAGCGCCGCGAGCTCCTCGCGACCATTCGGGAGTCGACCGAGTGGATGAATCGCCTCATCGAAGACCTGCTCGACGTGTCCAACATCGAGCGCGGAAAATTGTCGCTCGAGGCGCGGGCCGAGGAGCCGTCGCAGATCGCCCTACAGGCGCTGCACATGTTCGAGGTCGAGGCCAAGGCCAACCATGTGACGCTCGAGGCGCGGCTTCCCACCAACATGCCGCTCGTCGTCGCCGACCGGACGCGCGTCGTGCAAGTGCTGAGCAACTTGTTGCGCAACGCGATCAAGTTCACGCCGCACGACGGCCGCATCGAAGTCGGCGTCGGGACGCGCGACCGGGCCGTCGTGTTCTCTGTCAAGGACACCGGCCCCGGCATTGCTCAAGAAAAACAGGCCCGCGTTTTCGACCGGTACTGGCAGTCGTCGCAAGGGGCGCGGCAGCGCGGCGCCGGACTCGGACTCTCGATTGCGAAGGGCATCGTGGAGGCGCACGGCGGACGAATCTGGGTGCGCAGCACGGTCGGGGAGGGAAGCGAGTTCGCGTTCACCATTCCGCAAGCCGAGGCGCGGGGCGTCCGGCGGGAGGAAGCATGACTACCGCACGCAAGGCGCCGAGCTTCTACGAGCTGAGCCGCGACGACGCCCTGGCCCTGCTGGCGCGGAATCGCGTCGGCCGTCTCGCGTTCAGCTTCCACGATCGCGTGGACATCGAGCCGATCTCGTACGTGTTGTCCGACGACTGGCTGTACGCGCGCACGTCGCCCGGAACGAAGCTGACCGTGGTGCAGCATCATCCGTGGGTTGCGTTCGAGGTCGACGAGGTTCGCAGCCGCACGGAGTGGCGGAGCGTCGTCGTGCACGGCACGATCTATTTTCTCGATCCGAAGCGCGAGGCGGACCGCGCGGCTTACGACGCCGCCGTTCACATTCTCCGCTCGGCCGACGCCGACGCGTTGACGTCCGCCGACGCGACTCCGCAGCGCCAGGTTCTGTTTCGAATCCACGTGGACGACCTCGTGGGAAAAGGGGCGACCCCGACCCCGACCCCGACCCCGAAATCGGGCCGCTAGGCGCGAGCACTTCCCCCGAATCCCCGACAAGCTTCGGTAGAAGCGCCGACGCCCCGGGGCTGCCGCCCGGCACACCATTCCTCCCAGACCGACGACGAATCGACGTCGCGCGGCGTGAACCCGAGGAGGAACCCATGGATTCGCTGAAGATCCCGTCGGCCGTGCCGGAGCTCGGAGTGCGCGCCAGCGTCGCCGCGCCGATCGTCGTCGCGACGGATGGACAAGAGCAGTCGGACGGGGCCCTCGCGATGGGGCGACTGCTCGCCGGGTCCTCCGACGCGGTTCGCCTGGTGACAGTGTTGAAGACGCTGCCGATCGTCCCCGACGTCCCGATTCAAATTCCGATCGACATGGAAAACGCGCGCCGTGCCGACGCACGGCGGGACGTCGCGGCGCAGGCGGCGCGCGTTTGGGAAGAGGCGGTCGATGTCGAGTTGCACGATGGAGACCCCGCGACGGCGATCGCGCGGCTGGCCCACAAGGCCGGGGCGTCGATGATCGTATCCGGGCTCGGCCGACATCGCGTGACCGACCGCGTCTTCGGCGACGAGACCGCGCTGCGGTTGATTCGCGCGGCGGACGTTCCAGTGTACGCCGTCGCGATCGGTACGACGCGTGCGCCGCGGCGCATCGTGGTGGCGATGGATTTCAGTGAAACCAGTCTTCGCGCCGCTCGGCTTTCACTCTCCGTGGCGGCGACCGGGGCCACCGTCTATCTCGCGCACGTCGCGCCTCGCGACAACTCGTTCTACGACTGGAAGGGCTGGGGCACCACATACAAGGTGAGTGTCGGCGACGCGCTGCAGCGGACGCGTGAGCAGTTGCGGATTCCCGAGGGGATGACGATTCAGAACGTCCTGCTTCAGGGCGACCCGGCCACCGAGCTGTTGGCCTTCGCGGCGAGCGTCAACGCCGATCTGATCGCCACGGGGAGTCACGGGCACGGATTCGTCGCGCGCATGTTTCTTGGCAGTGTGACGACGCGGCTGGTCCGCTGTTCCACGTGCAGCGTGCTGGCGATTCCCCACACGGCCGTGATGACCCAGGTCGGAATTCACGTCGAGCCACCGGTCGTTCTCCCCCTGCCGCACGGCGAGTGGGGTAGGCAACTCGATGCCTTCTCCCGCCGCAACGTCGGCCGCCGCGGGACGCTCGAAGTCGACGATCCGGAGATCGGCGCGCAGGCGCAGGAGCTCGACTATCCGCTCCGCGGGACGACGTACGACTCGCACGATCAGCGAATCACGCTGATGTTCGGCGAGTTGGGGTGGGGTGCTCCCCACCTGACGCGCGGGATCGCCGGCGCGTCGGCGGTGGACATTCTGCAGGACGACCGCGGACGCGACCTCGCCCTTCGCGTCGCGCACGGTGCCGGCCAGACGTTGTTGACTTTTTCGTCGTAAACGAGCGCTTGCAGGGCGGGACATGCGGCGGTTCGCGACGGTCGGCGCGGCCGTCGCATGCTCCCGTTTTTCGCGACGCGGCGAGGCTGGCTTCGCCGCGTTGTCCCTGGAACGAAGCTTGGCCCGCCCCCTCCTCGGCTTCGTCGGGGAATCCCCCACAAAAAAACAAGCAACTCACTACGCGAGTCGCCTTGTTCCCGGACGGATGGCGACTCCGCCGAACGGTAGCTTCGGCCCGTGCTCCAGCAGACCAAGACGTTCTGCACTCGACCGCACGAAGCCTACCCGACCAGAGGATCATATGAAAACCAACACAACGCTCGGTCTCGCGGCCCTGCTCCTCGCGGCACTCGCAGCGAGCAGCTCCGCGCAGCAGCCGGCCAATGCGGGCGACTCGGTGCCCGCGACCAAGACGGCGTCCGACTCGGCCAAGAAAACGACCCCGCAGTCGGTCAACCTTTTGCGGCCGAAAGAAATCAATCACATCCGTCCCGCCGACATGCGCGGCGTGAACGTGTTCGAATCGCCGAAGACCGACGAAGTGCCGTTCACGGGCTTCGTTCTTTCCTTCGGCGGCGCGTTCACCCAGGAGTTCCAGGGGCTCGACCACAGCAACAGCGCGACCGCGGTCGTGGTCAGCGGCGTCAACAGCAATCAGCTGATGACCATCGGCCACGGGTTCAACAACGCCGTTGCCAACCTGAACGTGAATGTGCAGATCGCCCCGGGAATCCGCGTCGCGATGACGTCGTATTTGTCGGCGCGGCACCACCAGGAGTCGTGGGTCAAGGACGGCTACATCCTGATGGACGAGTCGCCGATCGACAACGCGCTGCTCAAGAGCATCATGAAGTACGCGACGGTCAAGGTCGGTCACTTCGAGATCAACTACGGCGACTCGCACTTCCGCCGCAGCGACAACGGCAACGCGATGTTCAATCCATTCGTCGGCAACTACGTTCTCGACGGATTCACGACCGAGATCGGCGCCGAAGTCTACGCGCGCTCGAACGGTCTGCTCGCCATGCTCGCGGCGACGGGCGGCGAGATCCACGGCCAGGTGACCGCTCCGGCGGCTCGCTCTCTCAGTACGATCGGCAAGCTCGGTTTCGACCAGAATCTGAGCGAGAACGTTCGCGTCCGCCTCACCGGCTCGTTCTACGCGAACAACAAGGCGGCGAGCAACACGCTCTACAGCGGCGACCGCGGCGGATCGCCCTACTACGACGTGCTCGAGAACACCGCGTCGACGGAAACCGCCAACGCGTGGTCGGGTCAGGTTCGCCCGGGCTTCTCGAACAAAGTGAACGCCGAAGTCGTGAATCCGTTCATCAAGGTCGGCGGCGCCGAGTTCTTCGGCCACTTCGAGACGGCAACCGGCGGTGCATTCACCGAACCGAGGCTGCGCACGCTGCACCAAGACGTCTACGAGGCGCTCTATCGCCTCGCCGATGACCGCCTGTACCTCGGCGGCCGCTACATCCACGTCAACGGGGAACTGATCTCGAAGACCTACACCGATCAGACGGTGAACCGGACGCAACTCGGCGGTGGCTGGTTCGTGACGCCGAACCTGCTGGCGAAGCTCGAGTGGGTGAATCAGAAGTACATCGACTTCCCGGTGAACGACATCCGATATGGCGGACAGTTCAAGGGCTTCATGGTCACCGGCACGATCGGCTTCTAAGGAACGCAGCAACGGCCGGCGCTCGACCCGAGCGCCGGCCGATTTCGCGCGAAGACGCCCCGTTCGGATCGAGCGGGGCGTTCACCGCACCAGACACGATCCGGATTCGGAGGTGGCGTATGAGAGCGAGTGTCCCGGGTTCAGCGACCACGATCTTCCTGCTTTTCTTCGGCGTGGCGCTAATCGACGCGCTCGTCGGCGGCAGCGTCTACGCGACCCTGTTCTGGTTGGCAGTCGGAGCTGTGTTCTTCGCGGCCGATCGGCGGCGCACGCGGCACCCTCGCGAGAGCCACAGATAGCGGGCCAGGGGGTCGTCGACCGCTTGCGCCGATCAGTCGTCCGTCGGCGTCGCCGTTATCGTGGCGTGGCCCTCGGAGTCGTAGTCGACGCTCACGCGCCACGGTTGGCAGCAGACCTGACAATCCTCGACGTAGTCCTGGTGTTGCCCGCCGCCGGGATCGATGCTCACGGCGATGGACTCGCCGCAGTACGGGCACGACACCTCGCCTTCGGTGTCGGCGGTGCCATCGCCGAGCGGAAAGTCACGCTCGAGATCGAAGTCGCCGGGTTCCGGATCAAAAGCAAACCGCATATCGAAACGTAGCCGCGCGTCGTAGGCCTGACGGGTCCACCGGTCCTACGAGACGTACACGACTTCCCCCTCCGCATCGATCCCCATCTCGATCTCCATCCCGCAGACGCCGCACACCTTGTTGGCGATCCAACGTACGGAGGCAAGCTCGCCCGTCTGCGGCGGAGCGGGCTTGACCTTGAGCTTCTTATAACTGTACTCGCCACAATTTTCACACGCGTGGGCCTTCGCGATGCGCTCGGCGCGTTCTTGCGTGATCCGGGGCAACGATCACCGTCCCGTCTTGGGCGGAATCGCGGGCGGACTTCCGAGGGCGCCCGGTGCGCGCGGCGACGGCGGCTCGTCCCTGTTGGCGCCCTGACGCGCGAGCAGCTCGCGCATGCCCCCGAGCGCACCCATGACGCCGGCCGCTTCCGCCGGCAGAAAGATCGTCGAGCCTTTGCCCGCGGTGACCTGCGGGAGTGCTTCCAAATACTTCATCCCGAGCATGTACATCGCGGCTTCGCCGGGCGGCAGCGACTGCGTGATCTTCTGGATCGCCTGCGCCTCGGCTTCGGCCATCGCGAGCCGCGCTTCGGCGAGTCCCTTCGCGCGGAGCACGGCGGCCTCCATTTCACCTTGCGCTCGGCTGACCTGAGCCTGCTGCACGCCTTCGGCCTCGAGGATCGCGGCGCGCTTCGACGCTTCGGCGTTCGTGACGGCCGCGCGACGCTCGCGCTCGGCGCGCATCTGGAGCTCCATCGATTGCTGGATGTCGCGCGGCGGCTCGATCGCTTGCAGCTCGACGCGGGTGACGTCGACGCCCCACCCGATCGACGCTTCCTCGATCACCTCGCGCATCCTTTTGTTGATCATGTCGCGGCTCGCGAGCGTCTGGTCGAGTTCGATGTCGCCGACGATGTTGCGCAGCGTCGTGCGAGTGAGCGTCTCGAGCGCGAAGGGGAGGTTCTGAATCGCGTACGCCGCTTTCTGCGGATCGGCGATCCGATAGTAGAGGACGGCGTCGATGTCGATCGTGACGTTGTCCTTCGTGATGACGGGCTGGCTCGGAAAACTGAGGACTTGTTCCCTCAGATCGATGCGCGCGGTCGACCCCGACGTGATGCGTTTCGTTCCACTCGGGTCCGTCTCGACGAAGCGCACGTCGATCGTGCGCGGCCGCTCCATTCCCGGAATCAAGATGTTGAGCCCCGAACGACCCACTCGGTCGAAACGACCCCAACGCTCGATCACTATCACCTCGGCTTGCCCGATCACTTTCACGCATCGCGCGATTATCGAGCCGACGAAAACGACGACGATTCCTGTGGCTATCAAACCGACCATCGTTGCTCCGTATCGTGGTGGACGGATAGTACCTGCGGCGGTGGGATTCGGCACGTGGCGCCTCGATCAGGCGCCGACGCCGATGGAGTCCCACCGATCAAGTATACAAAACATGCCGAGTGCGCGCGCGCGCGGTACATTCGCGCCGCCTGATCGGACACGCGACGAGGTCCGTGTTTTCGGTCGGACCGATTCATGCGGTCGTGCACCCTGCTCACGCACCTGACCTCACCGGCAAACAGAGTCCATGCGACTGAAGTACCTGACGACGTGCGCCGCCGCACTCGTCGCCTGCTCGGACTCCGGTCCGACAGTTCCTAATCACTCGCGTCTCGCGCCGAACGTTGGAATCTCCGAACCAGGCGCGACACCAGAGAAGTTAGATCCACGTACCGTAAAAGACCTCGTCGAAGAGCTGGTGAGTCAGCGATTCGGCCGGGTCACGTTGCCGCCGGATGCGTTCTCGCAATCGGCCGACGCGGTGCATCCGGACATCGCCTGCCCGGGCAGCGGATGGAACGGCGGCGGATGCTGGCTGATGTACACGCCGTACAAGAACTCTGATCCGTCGTGGGAGAACCCCGGCTTCCTGCTCGCCGCCGACGATACGACGTGGGTCACACCGTCCGCGATCCGGAACCCCATCGTCGGCTATCCCGGTATCGGCAGCTACAACTCCGATCCCGACCACGCGTTCGATCCGGCGACCCGCCGCCTCATCCAGGTGTTCCGCGTCGTCGTCGACACGTCGAACAAGATCATGCTGATGTCGACCGGCAACGCGCGTCAGTGGACGACGCCGGTGGTCGCGTTCTCGGTCCACAGCCACGACGCCGTCTCGCCGTCGCTCATCATCGAACAGAACCGCGCGGCGAAGGTGTGGTACATCAAGTCCGGTGTCGCCGGCTGCAACGCGTTCTCGACGACGCTCGAGCTGCGCACGGCCCAGCCGGCGCCGGACGAAGACTTCGAGTCGGTGCACTGGAGCGCGCCGATCACGACCACTCTCGACATTCCAAGCTACGTCCCATGGCACATCGACGTCGCCGAGCTTCCCTTTGGCGGCTACGTCGCGCTGATCGCCGCGTTTCCGCGGGGCAGCGGCTGCGCGCAGAGCGATCTCTGGCTCGCGACGAGCGACGACGGAATCTCCTGGCACACGCTCGCGTTGCCAGTCTTCTGGCGGGGGATGAGTCTCGCGAAGAAGCGCGCGATCTCGACGTGGTACCGTGGCACGTTGCGCTACGATCCGGAGACGGACCTCCTCGACATCTGGCCGTCGGCGCTCGCCGGCACGTCGTGGACGATTTACCACACGTCGGTTCGTCTCGCCGAAATCAAGAATCTGATGGCCAAGGCACCTGCCAGCGACGTAAAGTCCGTCGCGGCGTGGTCGAGGCGCGTGCCCAAGCCGACGATTCCGATGCCCTAGGCCGGGAACCTTCTTTCGGCTCGCTGGATTCCTCGCGCGGCGCCTGACGACCAGGCGCCGCGTCGACTTTTCGGCCCGCCGTTCGCGCCCAGGACTCTCCGGCCGCGAGATGGCCAGCCATCGGAGGAGAAACAGCATGCGAATGTGGCGACTCTCGCTCGCGGCCATCGGCATCGTGCTCGTGGCAGCGTGCGGCGGCGGCAGCAGCGATACCACGACGACCGGTCCGGGCAACAATACGCCGCCCGGCGGCGGCAACAACAACAACAATCCGAACACCGTCACGCTCGTCGACTCGAGCTTCAACCCGGCGAACATCACGGTCAAAGCCGGCCAGACGGTAACCTGGCAGTGGTCATCGTGCACTGACACGACTGGCGGCTACGGCGGCGGCTATCCGTGCGTCACGCACCAGATCCAGTTCGATGACGGAAGCGGCGTGGTTTCGCCGAAGCAGGACCAGGGCACCTTCAATCGCACGTTCAGCGGGACCGGCACGTTCAAGTATCACTGCCTCATTCACGGCAGCTACATGTCCGGGCAGGTCGTGGTCCAGTAGCGGCTTCATCCCGGCGTTCGGCCGGGTCGTCGCTCAAAGCGGTTTTGCGAATGCCCGCCCATCCTGGCGGGCGTTCGTTTTTTGCGCTCGCCGGACAACTCGAAATCCCGTCTGGGGGTCAACGTCCAAGCGCTTCCTGCGTTTACCTTAGTTAAGAAGGCTTTGCGGACCGGCGCTGGGTGGTCACTGTGACGACGCCGCGGGTTCGCCACCGCGTTCCGCCACGACCTGACTCGAAACGACTCTTCGGTTCACGCCACCCACCGAATGCCCCGTCGCGTTGCGCTTGGTGCCGTTTTCGTTCTGTCGTTTGCCCGCGCGGCCGTGGGTCTCGCGCAGGGTCCCAAGGACGCGTCGGACCAGCCCAGGTTCACGACGCAGGTGATGATCGTTCCCGCCTTTCTCGGTCCAGACCGAGGGGGGGCTAGCCGCGGCGCGGACATCGTTCGGTCCCGAGTGGCCGGCGCGTTCGCGAAAAACGAGCTCCGCGTCGTCTCCGGCGGCGACATGGACGATTGGTTCCGACGCTCGGGCTTCGATGAGAATCCGGCGCTGAGCGAGGGAGAGCTCAAGGAAATGGCGCGAAAGTTTCGCGCCGATGAGCGCATTACCGGAACGCTGACGCATCAAGCCGACGGATCCATTCGCATCGACGCGGCGCTGTCGCTCGTTCGCGACCTGCGCCTCTCGCAGCCCATTGTCGCCACCGCGACCACGGTGCCGCAGGCGGCCGAGGCCGTAGCCGCCGAGGCGATCGCCGCCCGACGGCAACTGTCGCCGCTTCGCCAATGCGAGAACGCCGATCGCGCGGGAAACGCGCGCGATGCGGCAACGGCCGCGACCGCCGCGATCGTCGCCTATTCGCGCGCCGTTCCGGCGCGCGTGTGTCTCCTCAACGCGCTGTCACATCTCGAGGTCAGCGCCGACAGCGTGATCACCGTGTCGCGCGCGACGCTCGCCGTCGCGCCCGCCAACGCGGTGGCACTCGAGGATCTCGCGCAGGCGCTCGACTCGAAGGGGCAATCGAAGGACGCCGCGCCCGTTTGGACGAAGCTGCTCGCGACCGACTCGACCAACGACACGATGATCGAGAAGGTCGTGAACGCGCTGGCCCGCGAAGGCTTTCCCAATCTCGCGGCGCCGATCATCGACCGCGGCACCGACGCCCACCCGGACAACCTGCCGCTGCTCAAGGTGCGCTGGCTGGTGCACCTCGCGGAGAACGATTGGAAGGGCGCGATTGTGGCCGGCGAACGAATGCTGGCGCGAGACCAGGCGGCGCAAAGTGATCCCGACTTCTACATGCGCCTGGCCACCGCGTTGCGGGCCGACGGGAAATCCGAGCGTGCGCTCGGCGTCGCGGCGAACGCGGTCGCCAAGTTCCCCGAATCGGCGCCACTATATGTGCTGTACCTGCAACTCTTGAAATCCGAGGCCGACTCGGCTCTTCAGCGCGGCTTGGCGGCGTTCCCCGACAACGCGGAAGTGCACGTCTTCGCCGCGCAGACGTTCAAGACGTCGGGCAACTCGTCGGCCGCGCTCTCCGAGACGAGACGCGCGCTCGCCGTGAACCCCAAGCTTCCGCACGGCTTCTTGCAGCTCGCGCAACTCGAGGTCGACGCCGGCGAAACCGACAGCGCTTTCGCGGCGACTGACCAGGCGCTCAAGTACGGTGAAGACTCCACGACCGTGGCGCAGTTCGCGCTGGCGCGCGGCAACGCGCTCTTCAAGGCTGCCGGCACGACGCAGAAGCGCGATGATTTTCAGCGCGCCATGAAATTCCTGACGTTCGCCGTTCGCATTCGGCCGACGCCGGAAGGCAAGTTTCTCCTCGGCGCCTCTGCGCTGCAGATCAGCCAATCGGCGGCCAACGAGGCCGCGCCGGCGAAGAGCTGCGACCTGACCAAGCTCGCCGACTCGTCGCTCACGGAGGCCGAGATCAATCTCGTGAGCGGCGGCTCCGCGGCGCCCGATGCCGCGAAGCAGTACCTCGAGTACGTCGCGAAACTACGGCCGTACGTCGCGGAAGAGTTGAAGAATTTCTGCTCCCCCGGGGCGCGCTGAGCGCGACCCGCGCGAGCTGTCCTCAGGCTGTCGGCTGTGCTCCGGCCTCGGCCGCGGTCGCCGCGCTTGCGAGATCGCGCTCGCGTTGCGCCGCGCGCAGCATGCTGATCGCCGTATACGTCACGACGCAGATGACCAGCACCTTGACGTAGTTCATCGGAAGATTCCCGACCCCTTTCACGGCGAGCACCACCGCCGGAATACCGGCGATCGCCATGCCGATCATCGCCGGCGTATGGTAGGCACGCGCGCGAATGAATCGCACTACGGCGACGGGCATCAGGAACGCGCATGCGCCCATCATGATCGGAAACGCCGACTTCTCCGTCATGCCGAGGGCGGAGATGAGAATCAAACACGGCGCGTAGAGGCCGATGCCGAGGGTCATCAGCGCGCCCAGAATGAACAGGCCGCCCATGCCGATTATCCACCGGGCACCCTCGAGGCTCGTCGTGCCAACCGTCAGCGAATGAAACACCGTCATCCGCACGACCATGATGATCGCCGCGGCGAGGAGGCAGAGGCCCATGCCGACTTGGATCTTGCGCCGCGGCCACGAGGACACGACTCCCGCGCCGAGCCATGCGCCGAGAATTGCGGCTGCGATCAGCGAGATGAGCGTTCGCGGATCGACCTGCACGGGTTCGACCGTGATCAGGCCGCGGAATCCATAGATGAAGAGGAATGCTTCCGTAACGGTCGGGAGCACGTAGCCGACGTTCAGCGAGCCCGGAATCTTCTCGTCGGGAATCAACTTGAAGAAGCGCACCATCGCCGTGGTGGTGGCATACGACCCGACGCCGAGCGTGTCAAAGAAGTTTGCCACGAAGCTGACCGGCCACACGAGGAGCGGCGACCGGACTGACCCGCCGCTGCGCGCATCGCGCACCATCGCGCGAATGAACATCACCAGATACACGAGCGTGAAGACGCCCATCACGGCGATCAGCAGAGCGATCGGGTCGGCGTTACGAACACGTGTGACGAAGTCCAT
Source organism: Gemmatimonadaceae bacterium (assembly GCA_036003045.1). Classification (NCBI taxonomy): domain Bacteria; kingdom Pseudomonadati; phylum Gemmatimonadota; class Gemmatimonadia; order Gemmatimonadales; family Gemmatimonadaceae; species Gemmatimonadaceae bacterium. The sequence goes on along the minus strand of DASYSS010000050.1, from coordinate 107,932 downwards.
GGTCGGCCCGGATCAGAGTGAGCGCTGCGCGGCGCTAATGGGGCGCATCGAGCGGGACAAGACGGTCAGCCTAGACGATGCTGCGGAACTGATAGCTTGCGATGGTCTGTACGCCGGGATACTGTATCCGTTCCCCCACCATCCTAGCTGTGGAGTTGGCATGACCCTTCGGACTGTTCCTGACGTTAATCCCGCGCACCGGTATGCGCCATCTGCCGCGCGCGTGACAACCCCCATTCGGCGGCAGACGGTCGCCAGCATGACCGTCGAGGCGCTCCGGGAGCGCATTCTCCGCGGCGACTTCCCCGATGGTGAGCCCCTTCGCCAGGATGCCCTCGCTGACGAGCTCGGAGTAAGCCGCATCCCCGTGCGCGAAGCCCTGCGCCAGCTCGAGGCCGAAGGGCTGGTCAGCTTCAGCCCCCACCGCGGCGCAGTCGTCTCCACGCTCTCGCTCGACGAGATCGATGAACTGTTCGAGCTGCGTGCCGATATCGAAGGCGATTTGCTTCGCCGAGCCATTCCACTCATGACCGACGAGCAGTTCGATCGCGCCGTCGAGGTTCTCGACGCGTTCGAGGATGCCCTGGCCGCCGGTGAAGCCTCGCGTTGGGGCCCGCTCAACTGGCACTTTCACGCGGCGCTCTACGCTCCGGCGAAGCGCAACTTCACAATGAACGTGTTGCAGAAGCTGCATCAGCACAGCGACCGGTACTTCCGTATGCAGGTGCTGCTCGCGGGCGGCGGCCAGACGGCGAGCCAGGAGCATCGCGCCATCGCGACGGCGGTGCGCAAAGGCGACGTGAAAGTGGCGACGCAGCTCATGCGCTCGCACATCCTCGGCGCCGGCCAATCGTTGCTCGAGTTGCTCCATGCGCAGCGCAACGGGTCGGCTACGCCCGCGTCGGTACCGGTCGTCGTCGCCAACGCCGACCGGTGACCGCGCCGGCCAGGCTCCGCCACTTCATCGGCGGGGAGTGGCGCGCGAGCGACTCGGACCGCTGGATCGCCGACGTCAATCCCTCGAACGCCGAGGATGTCGTCGCGCAAGTTCCCGCGGGCACCAACGACGACGTCGACCTTGCCGTGCGATCGGCGTCGTCGTCGTTGGCCGCGTGGCGCGGGCTCACTGGTCCCGCGCGCGCGGAGCTGCTCTACAAATGGGCCGACGCCATCGGCTCGCGCTCCGACGCGCTCGCGCAGCTGGTCACGCGCGAGGTAGGGAAGCCGATCGGCGAGTCCCGCGGTGAAGTCGGGCGGTGCGTGACGATTCTCCGCTATTACGCGGGCGAAGCCGTGCGCACGATCGGTGACGTGATCCCCGCGCAAACCGCGGGCTCGCTGCAGTTCACGCTTCGACGTCCGCTGGGTGTCGTCGCGCTCATCACGCCGTGGAATTTTCCGGTGGCGATCCCGCTCTGGAAAGCGGCGCCGGCGCTCGCCTTCGGCAACACGGTCGTGCTCAAGCCGGCGGAATCGTCGTCGCAGTCGGCCGTGTTCCTGGCCGAATGCGCCGCCGCCGCCGGCATTCCCAAGGGAGTGTTCAACGTCTTGCTCGGCGCGGGGGACGTCGTCGGCTCTCGGCTCGTCGACGCGGACGACGTGCAGGCGGTGAGCTTCACCGGCTCGGGAAAGATCGGCGCCACGGTCGCCGTCGCCGCGGCCCGTCGGAACATTCGCTATCAGACCGAGATGGGCGGGAAGAACGTCGCGATCGTCATGCATGACGCCGATCTCGACCTCGCCGCGTCGCTCACCGCCGCCGGCGCGATGCGCTACGCCGGGCAGAAATGTACGGCGACGAGCCGCGTCGTCGTCGCGCGCGAAGTGGAAGGCGATTTCCTCGATCGGTTGCGAAGCCGCATTGCCGCGCTCCCCCTTGGCCCGGTCACCGACCCGGCGTCGGCGATCGGCCCGGTGATCAGCGCCGCGGCGCGTGACTCGATCCGCCGCGTGCTCGATGGAACGAACGCCGAGCGCGTATACGTCGGCGATGTTCCCTCGACCAGCGACTTCGCCGGCGGCTATTTCGTCGCGCCGACCGTAGTCCGAAACGCGCCGGCCGACTCCGATCTCGCGAAGCGGGAGATCTTCGGTCCCGTTCTCGCGAGCTTTTCGGCCGACGACCTCGATCACGCGATCGCGCTCGCCAACGACACGGTCTATGGACTCAGCGCGTCGCTCTTCACGCGCGACCTGCGCAGCGCGCTCCGCTACGTCGACCAGATCGCGGTCGGCATGGTCCGCGTGAACGGGGACACGACTGGCGTCGATCCGCACGCGCCGTTCGGCGGCGTGAAAGGATCCAGTTCGGGAAGCCGCGAGCAAGGTCCGGCCGCGCGCGAGTTCTACACCGAGATCAAGACTGTTCAGCTCAATGCCTGATCGATCGGGCGACGCCCTCGTGCTGCGCGTCGTGGACTCCCACACCGAAGGCGAGCCGACGCGTGTGATCGTCGACGGGTGGCCGCAGCCGACCGGCGCGACGATGGCCGAGCGACGCGCCGATTTGCGTCGCAACGCCGACCACTTGCGGCGCGGCGTCGTCTGCGAGCCGCGCGGCCACGCGGCGATCGTCGGCGCGTTGCTCACACCGCCGGTCACACCGGGCGCACAAGCCGGCATCGTCTTCTTCAATAACGAGACCTACCTCGGTATGTGCGGCCACGGGCTGATCGGCGTGGTGCGCACGCTTCAGCATCTCGGACGGCTGTCGCCGGGCGTCGCGCGATTCGACACGCCCGTGGGCGCGGTGTCCGCGGACCTGAACGACGACGGGTCCGTGACGATCGAGAACGTGGCCTCGAAAGCCCACGCCCTCGACGTCGCGATCGACGTTCCCGGATGCGGCCGTGTGGTCGGCGACGTCGCCTATGGCGGAAACTGGTTCTTCATCACGCACGTGCCCGCAAAGCTCGACACGTCCAACGTAGACGAGCTGCTGCGCCTGACGCGCGCGATGCAGGGCGCGATCGACGCGCAGCGGCCGGCCGGCGGTGTTCCCATCGACCACATCGAGCTGTCCGGCCCCCCGCACGATTCAGAGTCCGATGCGCGCAACTTCGTGCTCTGTTCCGGCGGCGAATACGATCGTTCGCCTTGCGGCACCGGAACCTCGGCCGTGATGGCGGCGCGGCACCAGCGCGGATCGCTCGCCTTCGAGCAACAGTGGCGGCAGGAGAGCATCACGGGCGGTCGCTTCACCGGTTGGCTCACGCCGGGCAAAGACGGCGAACTGATTCCGCACATTCGCGGTCGCGCGTTCATCACCGGCGATTCGACCCTTCGATTCGACCCGGCCGATCCGTTCCAATTCGGCATAGGCGGCTGACCGTGGGGGGCGGGGCGGGGTTGTCCGACGCGATCGTCGTCGGCGCGGGAATCGTCGGTGCCGCGTGCGCCGACGCGCTCGCGCGCGACGGATGGCGCGTGACCGTGCTCGAGGAAGAGTTCGCCGCATCCGGCACGACGGCCGCGGGCATGGGGCACATCGTCGTGATGGACGACTCCCCCGAGCAACTCGCGCTCACCGCCTACTCCGATCGGCTGTGGCGCGAGCTCGGCCTCGACTCGGACCGCCGGTCCGAAGTCGAGCGGTGCGGCACGCTGTGGGTCGCCGAAGACGAGACGCAACTCGCGGCGCTCGCCGCGAAGCGGGATGCGTATGCTGGAGCGGGCATCGCCACGGAAGTTCTCGACGCGCGCGACCTCTCGCGTGCCGAACCGACGTTGCGGCGCGGACTCGCGGGCGCGCTCCGCGTTCCGGCGGATTCCGTCGTCTATCCGCCCGGCGCGGCGCTCGAGCTGCTTCGTCGAGCGAAAGGACTCGGCGCCGTGCTTCGCGAAGGCGTACAGGTGACCGAGCTCGGCGCGGGCTTCGTACGAACGGAGAACGGCGACACGCTGAACGCCGACGTGATCGTCAACGCGGCCGGCGCACGCGCGGCGCACCTCACGCCGGGACTGCCGATCGTGCCGCGCAAAGGCCACCTCGCCATCACCGACCGCACGTCGTCGGTCTCGCGGCATCAACTCGTCGAGCTTGGCTATCTCACCAGCGCGCACTCCATGACGACCGAATCGGTCGCCTTCAATCTCCAGCCGCGCAAGACAGGACAAATGTTGATCGGATCCTCGCGCGAGCTTGTCGGCTGGGACGCGTCGATCAACCGCGCCGTGCTCCGAAGAATGCTGGCTCGCGCGGTGGATTTCGTTCCGAGTCTCGCGAGTCTATCGATCATCCGCTGTTGGACGGGTTTTCGTCCAGCGACTCCGGACAAGCTTCCATTGATCGGTTCGTGGGACCCGATCCCCGGCGTGTGGGTCGCCGCCGGACACGAGGGCCTCGGCATCACCACATCGCTGGCGACGGCCGCCGTTCTCGCGGACCTCGTCGCCGGCCGCCGGCCGGCGATCGCCGCGGATGCGTTCTCGCCGAATCGCTCGAGCGACCCGCACGAAGCGCAGGTGCCGGCGTGAGCAGCGGGGTCGAGATCAGCGTCAACGGACGAGCCGTCCGGGTCGAACCGGGATCGACCGTCGCGGCGGCGCTGTTGTCACTCGGGGAATCGACGTTTCGAGTTTCAAAAAGCGGCGAGCCCCGCGCACCGCTCTGCGGAATGGGTACGTGCTACGAGTGCCGCGTCACGATCGACGACGTCGCGCAGCGGCGCGCGTGCCTCGTGAGAGTGAGTCCCGGAATGCGTGTGCTCGTCGGCGAGGGAGCGGACCGATGATCCGCGCGGAGTGCGACGTGCTGGTCATCGGCGGAGGACCGGCGGGCATCGCGGCCGCGTCCCGCGCCGCGGAGCTCGGCGCGCGCGCGCTGCTCGTCGACGAGGGGCTCGCACCCGGCGGACAGATTTGGCGCGAAAGCCGCGGCGGCCGTCGCGGAGGCGCGGCACGACGATGGATCGCTCGTCTCGCGAGGAGCGGCGCCGCAATCAGGAGCTCGACGAGCGTCGTCGATGTCGATTCGGTCGGCGGTCGTTTTCTGGTCGTCGCGGACTCACAGGGTGAGCTGGTCTCGATCGACGCCGGCGCGATCGTTCTCGCGACCGGCGCTCGCGAGCTTTTTCTCCCGTTTCCCGGCTGGACCCTGCCGAACATATTCGGCGTCGGTGGCGGCCAGGCTCTCATGAAGTCCGGCATGCCGGTCCGCGGACGACGCGTCGTCGTCGCCGGCACGGGGCCGCTGGTGCTCGCCGTCGCCGCCTCGTTCGCGTCGCACGGCGCGCGTGTGCGAGCCGTCGCCGAACAAGCCCCATTGGCACGCGTCGCGAAGTTCGCCGCCGCGCTCTGGCGCGCACCGAGCCGCGCAGGGCAGGCGCTGGCGTTGAGAGCCAGCCTTGGCGCTACGCGCTATTTCACTGGAACGTGGGTGTCGCGTGCCGACGGAGACTCGCGCGTCCGATCGGTGACGCTCACCGACGGACGCCACACGCGCGCGATCGAGTGCGACATTTTGTGCACCGCGTTGGGGCTTCTTCCAAACGTCGAGCTCGCACGCTTTCTCGGTTGCAGGGTCCGATCCAGCGGCGTTCAGGCCGACGCGCTCCAGGCGACGAGCGTCGACTCGGTCTTTTGCGCCGGGGAGCCTACGGGAATCGGTGGCGTAGATCTGTCGCTCGTCGAGGGCGAAATCGCCGGCGGTGCGGCCGTCGGCGCGACGCCGAGCCGTCGTCTTACGGCGGCTCGCGAACGCCTGCGTCGTGAGGCGGATTTACTGGCGTCAACGTTCGCCCTGCGGCCGGACGTATTCGCACTAGCCAACGACGACACTATTGTATGCCGTTGCGAGGACGTACGCTTCGGCGACCTCGATCGCTCGTGGAGTTTCCGCCAGGCCAAGCTGTACACTCGAATCGGCATGGGCCCGTGCCAGGGCCGAGTCTGCGCCGCGGCAGTAGAATGTCTCTGGGGCTGGCCGCGCGAAGTTCCCCGTCCGCCGATTCAGCCAACTCGCGTCGCGGCTCTCCTCGGCGCGCACGACGCGAGTCTCACTTGACCATCGAACTTTGAAGGAGCCGGCAACAATGGAGCAGCGCGACTGGCAGGGCGTATTTCCCGCGATCACGACCCCGTTCGGGGATGGATTGGCGGTCGATCATTCCCGCCTCGCCACACACGTGCGTTGGCTGATCGATTCGGGATGCCGGGGCATCGTCGCGCTCGGATCGCTCGGTGAAGCCGCGACGCTTCGGTTCGAGGAGAAGGTCAGCATTCTCGAAACCTGCAGAAAAGCGCTTGGCACGGACGTGCCTCTCGTCGGCGGAATCGCCGGTCTCGCAACCGCCGAGTGTGTCGCGCTGGCCGAACGTGCGGCGGCCGTCGGATGCGACGGACTGATGGTGCTGCCTCCATATGTGTACCAGGGCGACTGGCGCGAGACCAAGGCGCATTATGACGCGATCATCGACGCGACGCCGCTTTCGTGCATGCTGTACAACAACCCCATCGCGTACGGCACCGACGTGTCTCCAGCGCAGATGATCGAGCTCTCGGAGCACGCGAATCTCCACGCCGTGAAGGAGTCGAGCGGCGACGTTCGCCGCGTCACCGCGATCCACGAAACGCTCGGCGACCGCCTCGTGATCTTCGCCGGAATGGACGACGCCATTCTCGAGTCGATTCCGATGGGCGCGAGCGGATGGGTCGCCGGCCTCGTGAACGCGTTGCCAGTCGAATCGGTGCGCGTCTTCGAGCTCGCGCGCGACGGCCGTTTCGACGAAGCTCGCGCGTTGTACGAGTGGTTCCTCCCGCTGCTGCGTCTCGACACCGTTCCGAAGTTCGTTCAGCTCATCAAGCTCGTACAGACGGAAGTCGGGCAGGGGAATGCCGCCGTTCGTCCGCCGCGGCTCGAGCTGGTCGGCGCGGAGTTGGCCGAAGTGACCGCGCTCATTCGCGAACGTTTGGCGTGCCGTCCGAAGCTCGACGAGCCACGCCGGGCGCGGAGCGGCGCGCTCGCATCCAGCATCGCGTGAGTGGTCGCGGGAACTACGCGCGGATCTACGCGGTCGTCCGCCGTGTTCCGACCGGACGTGTCACGACATACGGTAGCGTTGCCCGCATCGCCGGACTCGCCGGCCATGCGCGTCAGGTAGGCTACGCCCTCGCGGCTCTGCCGAACGGCACGACGGTGCCCTGGCACCGCGTGATCAACGCTCAAGGGCGCCTCAGCCTCGAGCGCGACGGCAGAAGCTCCGGCACCACGCAGCGCATTCGACTCGTGCGCGAAGGCGTCGTCGTCGACGCGAGCGGCCGCGTGTCGCTCACGAAATTCGGCTGGCGCATCGCCAAAGCGCGCTGACTCGCGGAAACGTCGCATAGCGACGCATCACGGGGACGGCCTTTCGTCCCCGTTCGCGGACGATCGAGCCTGCGACCCGGATCACAGGCATTTCGCTAAACCGTTGCCAGCAAAAAGGTTCGATGTACGCGACGGACGCGGGCTTGGCTGGTCTCCGCCATGCCTTCCAAGGGCGCGCAGCGAAGTCTCAACATCAACCTCGAGCTCTTATGCGCAGCATTCGCAGCCTTGTCGTCGCGGCGTCGGTGGTGGCCGCGGGATCGCTCGGCGCCCAGACCCCGGAGGCGGGGACGGGCACCACGTTTCACATCACGCCCTACGCCGGATATATGTTCTTCGGTGATTATCTGAAGGGCCCGCTCGGAACGAGCCTCACGAACGCGCCTGGACTGATGTACGGCACGCAGATCAACATGGCGCTCTCGCCGAATGTCTCGCTCGTCGGCAATCTCGGGTACACGTCGTCAGACATTCAGATCGGAGTGCCCTTCTTCGGCGGCGTCAGTTCGGGACTACACAGCACGATGTACATGTACGACGCCGGCCTCGAGTACGATTTCGGGGCGATGAAGAACGGCTCTGTTCCATTCACGCCCTTCATTACCGGTGGCGTCGGCGCGATGCGCTACAACATCGAGGGAGACTTCCTCTCCACGCAGGCGACCAACCTCGCCGGCAACGTCGGGCTCGGCGCTGACTTTGTCGTCGGGCGCGGAGTGGCGCTTCGACTGATGGCGAAGGACTACATCGGACAGTTCAACTTCCAAGATGCCACGGGATTGGGACTGACCGGGCAGACGGCCAACAACTTCGCGCTGACGGCGGGGCTGAAGTTCGACTTCTGACCGCGCGGCACGCTCGCGCCCGGTGAGCCACTGTCGGCTGTCGAGAAATCTGAACGCAGATGGCGCAGGTCGAACAACAATGCCCGCAGATGAAACCCCTTTCATTCATCTGCGGGTATTGCCGTTTCAATCTGCGGCATCCGGGCTGAATTTTTCGGCCTGTGATCGCAGCTCACCGAGCGCTCGATGTTTCCCCCTATTCTCGGTGCCCGCTAGTTTGGTCGCATGAATCGGGGAACGCCCGACGCGACCGGTGCATCGCGCGTCGTCCGCAATTGTCTCGCGGGCGCGATCGACTACGCCGGACTGTTTCCACCGGCGGCGCTCGACATGCGAACGGCGGTTCGCAACTACGCGTCGTACCGCGCCGGTGACGATGCGGCGCTGCTCGGCCGCTTCGTCGTTCCTGTCGCGCGTCTGAACGAGCTCGTGGGTGAACTCGATTCGCTCGACGCGCGCAACGTTAGCGCGAGCGCGGTGCTCGGTCCGAACCTGTCCGCCGACTGCGAAACGGTGGCCGCCTTCAACATGCCGCCGGCGCGAGCACGGGTCGACGCGATCGAAGCGAAAGCGGAGAGACCTGGAGCGATCTACGAGCTCGTGTCGAAGGCGTCGCCAAATCTCGACGTGTTCGTCGAGCTTCCGCTTGAAGGAGAATTGGAATCGCTCGTCGCCGCCGTGCGGGCCGTCGGGGCGCGCGCGAAGATTCGAACGGGCGGCGTCACCACCGGGGCGTTCCCGAGCGCGCGATCCGTCGTGCGATTCATGCGCGCGTGTCTCGACGCAGCCGTTCCCTTCAAGGCCACGGCGGGGCTGCACCATCCGGTCACCGGGACGTACGCCCTGACCTACGCACCTGATGCGCCGCGCGGCGTGATGTTCGGATTTCTGAACGTGTTTCTCGCCGCGGCGTACCTTGGCCAGGGAATGTCCGACGAGGACGCCGCGCGGCTGCTCGACGACCGCGATGCATCGGCATTCTCGTTTGGCGACGACGGGGCCGAATGGCGGGGTCGGCACATCGACGCGGATCGACTCGCATCGACCCACGCGCGCGCGTTCGGATCGTTCGGATCCTGCTCGTTCAACGAGCCGGTCGGGGAGCTTCGCGGACTCGCCCTGCTATCGTGAACGATCTCGACCGAAGCCACGACCCCGCGGCTCGATCGTGGGTTGCGTCCGCGAACGATCCGCGGACGGACTTTCCACTGCAGAATCTGCCCTTCGGCGTTTTTCGCCGGCGGGGCATGAGATCGGAAACCGCGCGCATCGGCGTCGCGATCGGCGAAGAGATCCTCGACCTCACCGCTTGCGCGAGCGACGGCGTGTTGCTGTCGATCGACGACGATCTGGTCGCGCGTCTGGGCGACGACACGTTGAATCGTGTGATGGCACGCGGGCGCGACGCCGCCCGGACGCTCAGACTCGCCATCAGCGACCTCCTGCGCAGCGACGTGAACGCCGGCGACCAGCGCGCGGGCGTGGAGCGCTGTCTCCTGCCCGCGCGCGACGCCGAGATGTCGCTGCCTGCGGCGATCGGTGATTTCTCGGACTTCTACGCCTCGATCGAGCACGCGACCAACGTCGGGTCGATGTTCCGGCCGGACAATCCGTTGTTGCCGAACTACAAGTGGATGCCGATCGGCTACCACGGGCGCGCGTCGTCGATCGTCGTGAGCGGAACGGACGTGGTGCGCCCGTTTGGACAAACGCGGGACGGCGATGCGCCCGCGCCGACCGTAGAGCCGAGCCGGCGCCTCGACTACGAGCTGGAGATCGGTGCGTTCGTCGGGCGCGGTTCGACGCTGGGCGCGCGGATTCCCATCGCCGAAGCCGGTGAACATGTCTTCGGATTGTGCCTGCTGAACGACTGGTCGGCGCGCGACGTTCAGGCGTGGGAATATCAGCCGCTCGGCCCGTTCCTGGCGAAGAGCTTCGCGACGTCGATTTCGCCTTGGCTGGTCACGCTCGACGCGCTCGCGCCGTTCCGCGTCCCTGCGCGCGCGCGGCCGTCGACGGACCCGATGCCGCTCGCGTATCTCAGCGATCGCGCGGACAGCGAGAACGGCGGCTTCGACATCACGCTCGAGGTCTATATGTCGACGTCCGCGATGCGCGACGCGAACGTGGAGCCGGTGATGCTGAGCCGCGGGAAGTTTTCCGAGATGTACTGGACCGTCGCGCAGCTCTTGGCGCATCACTCGAGCAACGGCTGCAACCTTCGCCCCGGCGATCTCCTCGGTAGCGGCACTGTCTCGGGAGCAGCGAAGGAATCGCGGGGCTGCCTGCTCGAGCGTGCGTGGCGGGGCACCGAGCCGGTCGCGCTGCCGACCGGCGAGATACGGTCGTTCCTCCAAGACGGCGACGACGTCATCCTCCGCGGCTATTGCGAAGGCGGCGGCGCCCGCCGAATCGGGTTCGGCGAGTGCCGCGGGCGCGTGTTGCGGGCGTTGCCTCTCGCGTCACCCGTGTAGGGCGGTCGTCGGATCGACGCGCGTGGCTCGCCGCGCCGGCAGCAGAATCGCCAGCGCCGCGACCCCGAGCAGCACGGCGATCACCGCGCCGATCGTCGCGGGATCGGAAGTTTGTACGCCGTAGACGGATCCGCGGAGCAGTCTCGTTGCCCAGACGGACAGGACGGCGCCGACCGCCGCACCCAGGATGACCGGCCGCATTCCCTGTCGCGTGAGGAGTCGGACGACGTCTCGCCCCGACGCGCCGAGCGCAAGGCGTACGCCGATCTCGTGCGTGCGAAGCGCCACCACGAACGAGATCACGCTGTAGATGCCCGCCGCCGCGAGGAGCAGCGCGACCGCGCTCAACGTGACGAGCAGCATCAGGTGAAACCGCTGTTCGGCCATCGAGCGGGCGATGCTCTGGTCCATTGTGAACACCGAGTACACGGGAATCGACGGGTCGATCGTCTTGACCGCGGCGCGAATTCCCGGGGTCAGCGACGCGCCGTTGCCGTTCCCCGATCGCGCGACGACGGTCATGGTCCGGCCGACCCAGCTCCACGCTTCCGCCGGAATCTGAGTCATCGGCAGATAGAATTCCGGTCGAACCTCTTGCGTCGGCCCGCCCGAGCGAACGTCCGCCGCGACGCCGACGACCGTCTTCCAGCGCGGATCGTCCGGCTTCCCCTCACAGCAGGCGAATCGCTTGCCAATGGCATCTTGTCCCGGCCAGAGCGCCTTCGCGAGCGCGGCGCTCACGACCGAGACGCGGAGGCCGCCCCGAATGTCGCTCGGCTCGATGTCCCGCCCCGACACGATCGCGATTCGCATCATCGACAGATAGCCGGGGGTCACCACCCGCAAACGTGAGTCGACCGCGTTCTTGATGTCCGGCGTTTTTCCCTCGGGGACAATGCCGTTCGACCCACCGCCGGGGCCCATCGGCGCCTGCGACGTCAGCGCCACGGTCTGAACGCCGGGCGCCGCGCGTACGGCCTCCAGAATTCGCGTGAACGTTTGCTCCGCTTCTTCGGTCTGCGCCTTGTACTCCGCGGGCCGGAGCGCGACGCGCGCCGACAAGAGCCCCTCGGGGTCGAAGCCCGGCGAGAGGTGGTTCAGGTAGATTGCGCTGCGAATGAGCAGGCCGGCCGCCACGAGAAGCGTCAGCGCGATCGCCACCTCGGCGGCGACGAGCGCGGATCGTACTCGGTCGCGCGGAGTCGCCGTCGACTGGCGTCCGCCCGCGCGCAGCGTCGACTCGAGATTCCAGCGCGCCGTCTTGAACGCCGGAACCAGTCCGAACAGGACACTGCTCAGCACTGAAATTCCCAGAGCGAACAGGAGGACCCACGCGTCGATGCGAGTGCTGGCGAGGCGCGGGATGTTGGCCGGCGCCGCGGCGACCAGCACGCGCACGCCGACCCAGGCGAGCGCCACGCCGACGACCGAAGACACGAGCGCGAGCACGAGGCCCTCGGTGAGCAGCTGCCGCACGATGCGCGAGCGCCCCGCGCCGACCGCGGCCCGGATCGCGAGCTCCGTCGACCGCGTCGCGCCGCGCGCCAACAGCAAGTTCGCGACGTTCACGCACGCGATCAGGAGCACGCAGCCGACCGCGCCGAGGAGAACGAACAGGCGCGCCCGATACGTTCCGATCACCGCGCCGCCGAGCGGAACGACGTGGGAGGAATTGGCGGAGTTCGTGGCCGGGTACTCGTCCGACATTCTGCGAGAGATGGCGGTCATCTCGTTTTGCGCGCCCGCCACGGTCATGCCCCGCTTGAGCCGGCCGACGACCGTCAGATAATGCTCATCGTGAAACGCCAATCGCTCCGGCGTGTACGCCGCGGGCATCCAGAGCGCTTCGTGTGAATCCGTGGGGTCGAAGGTCGCCGGCATCACGCCCACGACCGTCGCCGGACCGCCGTTCACCGTGATCGTGCGCCCAATGACGCCGCTGTCGGCGGCGTAGGAGCGGCGCCACAGCGCGTCGCCGAGCACGACGACCGCGGCTTGACCCGGCTGGTCTTCCGCCTCCGTGAAAACTCGTCCGAGTTCCGGCGCCACGCCGTACGTCGGGAAGAGGCTCGCGGTGACCTTGGCCCCGCTGACTCGTTCGGGTGAATCGCCGGCGGACAGAGTCATGCCGACGAATTGAATCGCCGCCATGTTCGCAAAACTCGTCGACCGCTTGCGCCAATCGGCGAAATCGCCGACCGACACGCCGCCGTCGGCTCCGTGCCATGAGCTGAAGAGAAAGGTCAATTCGTCGGGCCGCGCGAAGGGGAAGGGACGCAGCACGACGGCGTTCACCGCGCTGAAGATGGCCGTCGTCGCGCCGACTCCCAGCGCGAGCGTCGCGACCGCGACGGCCGTGAACAGCGGCGTTTTCACCAACTGTCGAACGGCGAAGCGCGCGTCGTGCGCCAGCTCCGCGAAATATTCCGTGCGTCGCATCTCTCGCTCCGTGGAGGTTCCGATGTCGCGGCATTCCGCGTTGACCGCGGCGAGATCGCCGAATCTCGCGACGGCGGCCGCGCGCGCCGCGGGGGGATCCATTCCGCGCGCGATCAGCTCGCGCGTGCGCATCTCGACATGGAACGCGAGCTCCGCGTCGACCTCGTCGCCGACGTTCGCCCGCCAAAGAGGCGAGCCCAACTCGTGTTTGCCGCCGAGGCGCGCCATCGATCAGCCCTGCGACGAGCTCAAGACCGACGACACGACGCGGGCGAACTCCGTCCACTCGCTCGCCTCCGTCCGCAGCTGCCGCCGCCCGCGCGCCGTGAGCTTGTAGAACCGCGCCTTCCGTCCGAGCTCCGACGTTCCCCACTCGGCCTCGATCCATCCCTTTCGCTCCATGCGGTAGAGCGCGGGGTAGAGCGAGCCCTCCTCGATTTGAAGCGCCTTCTGGCTGGTCTCTTCGAGCCAACGCGCGATGGCGTAGCCGTGGCGAGGTCCCCAGCTCAGCGTCTTGAGCACGAGCGCGTCGAGCGTCCCGTGCAATCGGTCTTTCGTCTCGGTCGGCGGCATCGTCCTCTACCTAGACAGTCTGAGTATCGATAGGGTTCGATACTTAGACTGTCAAGGCATCGCCCGGCGCCCCGGGGCCGCGATCAAAACGCGGGGCGGACGAGCAGCGACTGACCGACGCGGATTCGGCTCGCCGTCAGATGATTCCACGCGAGCAGCTGGTTTGTCGTCGTATTCCACATCGTGGCGATGCCGCCGAGCGCGTCGCCGCGGCGAACGGTGTAGTACTTCGCTTTGCGGCGCCTCGCCTCTGCCGCCTCACGCGCCTTTTGGATCTCTCGCATCTCGCCGCCCCGCAGCGCGGCGAGCGCCACCGCGCGGTCGCGTCTCGACGCCATCGCGGCGACGAGCAGGTTCGCCGACGCCGCCGACGCGGAGGGCACGCCGAGCCGGATCTGTTCCTTCGGCGTCGTGATCACGACGGCCTTCGCGAGGCCCAGCAACGTTCGCCCCGACGACACGTGGACGCTGGTGTCGAGCGCAAATTCCCGTTGCTCGAAGGTCGGCGGAAGGTCCGGCGCGGCGAGAATGTCGCGCGGTTCGACGCCGAGGTAGACGAGCCGGCGGTCCGTGAGGGCGAGCAGGCCGCGCGTCGCGCGGAAGTACGAAATCGCGGGACGCTTGAAGACCGGCACCACGCGATGCACCTCCTCGCCGGGCTGCAGCGTGTTGATGCGCAGCTCGCGTTCGGCGATCGCGTTCGCGTCGCGCGGATTCGTGCGATCGGCGCGGATGACGAGCGCCACGATGGCGATCGCCGTGAGCAGAATCAGAGCCCGGGTCGTGTACCGCGCCCTGCGCGAAGGGCGTCTGTGCGCGCCCGATCCGCGTGGTCGCTGATGAACGTGGGGGGTATGTCGCATCCGAGAGTCGAGCTATTTCGTGGGCAAATTAGTTGCCTTCGGCCGCTCCGCGCGCTATTCTGACAGTGCTGAACACGCTGTGAAAAGCGGTCGCGGCCGTAGTACGAATCGGGACCCTCGACTGGTCTGGGTGTACTACCAAGTGCGTGTAGCGTGGCGCGGGCATTCGCCCCCACGGCGCGTATCCCACCTCGACCTCTCCTTTCGGAGGCCAAGTATCCGCCCGATGAAAAAGATATGGCTGCAGATTGCGCTTGCTGCCGGACTGGTCGCGTCCATCGCGCTCGGCATTGAGCTCAGTCCTCCGATGGGGGCCACGGCGGCGCCGTTGGCCAGGCAGATCACGGCGCATCGATACATCGATTCGAGCGCCGAGACGCTGGTCGCGCGCGCGCTGCTCGCGAACGCGAAAGCCTCCGATACGATGGCGGCCGACGACTCGTCCGACGGCCGAACCCCCTGGGCGACGTCCCCGACCGACGTCGCGCTGAACTCGCCGCAATTCTTCCACGACCGCGACTCGTTCGCGATGGATCTCGTCCGCACGGGCCGCGTCGGCCCCGAGCGGGCGCGTTCACTCGCCGACGTCGCGGTGCGCGAGGCCTACACGAGAAAGATTCCACCGGCCCTCGTGCTCGGCGTGATGATGACCGAGAACGACGAGTTCAAGTCGACCGCCCGCTCCAATGTCGGCGCCGTGGGCCTCATGCAGATCATGCCGAAGATCTGGACGTCCACGCTCGGACGGAAGTTCGGCACGAACCTCCGAGCCGACTCGACGAACCTGAAGTACGGCATCTGGATCCTCGGCTGGCTCGCCGAGCAAACCAGCAAGATCGTCGTCGACGCCGACGATGCCTGGCGACACGCGCTGTTGCGGTACAACGGCTGTGTCTCGGGCAGCAACACGCCCAACTGCCACAGGTATCCCGACGTCGTTCGAAAGCACGTCGTCCAGTCGGCCAAGACGATCTGCGGCGGCCAGACGTTCAAGGAATGCGTCGCCGAGCCCATGTGGGCGTCGCGCACTGACGCCGACGAGCAGGCGGCGAAGACGAAGTGACCTCCGCGCTCGTCGCGGAGCACCTGAGTAAATCGTTCGGTGGGGTGGCGGCTCTCGTCGACGTGTCGCTCGACGTTCCGCCGCGCGCGGCCGTCGCGCTGGTCGGGGAGAGCGGTTCGGGCAAGACGACGCTGCTGCGCTGTTTCAATCGCTTAGTCGAGCCCGATTCCGGGCTCGTTTATATAGACGGGGTCGATGCTTCTAGCATCGACCCCATCGTGCTTCGGAGACGCATCGGCTACGTGCCGCAGGACGGCGGCCTGCTTCCCCATTGGCGCGTCCAGCGGAACGTCGAGCTGGTGCTGCGACTTCGCGGTGAAGCGAACGTCGCGAGCCGCGCCCGCGACGCGCTCGCGCTCGTCGGACTCGATCCGGCGCGCTTCGCCGATCGCTGGCCTCGAGAGCTGTCCGGCGGACAACGGCAGCGCGTGGCGATCGCGCGGGCATTGGCCGCCGAGCCGACGGTGCTGCTCCTCGACGAGCCCTTCGGCGCGCTGGACGCGATCACGCGTACCGAGTTGCAGGACGCATTCGCGGCGCTGCGGGAGCGCATCGGCGTGACCACCGTGTTCGTCACGCACGACCTCCACGAGGCGATTCTCCTCGGCACGACGGTCGTCGTCGTGCGCGGAGGGCGCATCGAGCAGGTAGCCGCGCCGTCGGAGCTCGTCGCGCGACCGGCGAGCGACTACGTCCGCCTCTTGCTGCAGCGGTCGCGCGTGAACGGGCAACTGGTCGCGGCACGCGCATGATCGCGTCCCTCCTCGCCGCGACGATCGCTCTCGCTGCGCACGGCGCGCAAAATGGCTCCTCTCCCTCCGCACGACCGGTGATTGTCGCGTCGAAGCCGTTCGGTGAGTCGTACTTGCTGGCCGAGATGTTCGCCCAACTGCTCGAGTCGCGCGGACTGCGCGTCGATCGTCGGCCGGGCTTGGGTGCCACCGACCTCGCGTTCAGCGCGCTCCAGTCCGGCGCGATCGACGTCTATCCCGAGTACACGGGCACCGGCCTGCTCGCGATTCTGCACGAGACGCCGAGCGGCGGCACCGGCGACGCATACCGCCGCGTGTCCACCGAGTTCCGCCGACGGTGGGGAATTCGCTGGCTCGCCCCGCTCGGGTTCGAGAACGGGTACGCGATCTCGGTGCGACGAGCGACCGCCGACTCGCTCCATCTCGAGTCGCTCAGCGATCTCGCGCGACACGCGGGTCAGCTGCGCGCCGGGCTCACCGCCGACTTCATCGGCCGCGCCGATGGACTCGTCGGGCTGCAGCGCGCGTACGATCTGCACTTCCGCGATGTTCGTCCGCTCGGGCCGGCGATCAAGTACCAGGCGCTCGCCGCGGGACAAGTCGATGTCATCGACGGGTACTCGACGGACGGATTGATCGCGCGGTACGACCTCACCGTGCTGCGCGACGACCGTCATTTCTTTCCGCCGTACGAGGCCGCGCCGCTCGTCGGGGCTCGTCTCGCAACCACCGATCCGCGGGCCATTGCCGCTCTCGAGGAGCTCGGCGGCCAGCTCGACGTCGCGCGGATGCGCACCCTGAACCAGCGCGTCGAAGTCGCCGGCGAGCCCGTGGCGACCGTCGCTCGCGATGCACTCGCTCAGCTCGGACTCGTCGGCTCGGTCGCCGACTCGGCGAGCTCGTCGGCGACGGAGAGCCGAAGGTCGTTCATGTCGTATCTCGTCGATCAACGAGCGACGATCGCGCGGCTCGCGCTGCGACACGTCGAGCTCGTCGCCGCGTCGTTGCTCGTCGCGGTGCTCGTCGCGCTGCCGCTAGGTCTCGCTCTGGAACGCGTGGCCGGCAAGGCCGAAGCGGTCATTCGCGGCGTCGGCGTGCTGCAAACGCTGCCCGGCATCGCGCTGCTCGCCTTCATGATTCCGCTCCTCGGCATCGGTGTCATGCCGGCGCTCGCCGCGCTCGTGCTTTATTCGCTCTACCCGATCATGCGGAACACGTTCACCGGCGTGCGCGACGCCGATCCCGCCGCCGTCGCGTCGGCCCGCGCGCTCGGCATGACCGACGCACAAATTCTCCGCGACGTTCGCCTACCACTCGCCGCGCCGATCATCATGGCCGGCATCCGCACAGCCGCCGTCGTCAATGTCGGAACCGCGACACTCGCCGCCTTCATCGGCGCCGGCGGCCTCGGCGAACCCATCGTCGCCGGTCTCGCCCTGTCCGACACGCGAATGATCCTCTCCGGAGCCATACCCGCGGCGCTCCTCGCGCTGGCCGTCGATGGGCTACTCGCTCTGCTCGAGCGTTTCCTCAAGCCTGGCGGCTTGGCTTAAACGAGACCGCCGTGGCCTCGACCTCTGTCGGCGTCAGCGACGGCCGGCAGCGACAGGAACTGCGCAGTTACCTGGCGCTGGCGCTGGCGCTGACGCCTGGAGTCTTCAGTTGTCAGAGATCCCTTTTAATCCACCGCGCCTTTTCTAAACGGCGCCTGCGAATCTCGTCCGTATCTTCACGGTTCGCTCGAGGTCGTCCCTCGTTTGCAGGATCTTCTGCCTCAGGTCTGTCGGCAGTGCGCGGTGTTGCGCGAGGAAGTCATCGATTCGCTTCAGCGCCTCCGGAGACCGCTGCCCTCCGATGAATCCGCCGAGCCACGAACCAAGAAAGAAGATTCGGCGGTTCTTCTGGATCCACGCGAGGGAGTCCAGCGCCGGGACGAGGAACGGGAGCGTGGTCACCGATTGATCCGGCGCGTTGAACGCGCGAAGGCTCGCCGTCACCCAGTCCTCGTTGAGCGTCGAGTCGTGGAAAAAGCGACGGAAGTATTCGGTCTTCACCGCAGCCTGCGGGCGCGCGGCCCCCGCGACGAAGGCGCTGCGCTGTCCGTTGACCGTCGTATCGCGCCGCGCCTCGGCGGTGATCAGAGCGTCTCCATCCATCGCTCCTCGTTCCACCAAATGAGTCACGATCGACCATCGCGTCGGTTGACGCAGTGGCGTCCCGGCGATCGCCGTACTGTCCAACCAGGAGCGGAGTCGAGCGAGGGCGGTCGTTGACGTCGCGACCGAGATGTACGTGTCGAGGAAGTTCTTGCGAATGCCGTAGGTGCGCTTCGCGTCCGAGGCGACCGAGAGAAGTATGTCCTCGACGCTCGGTGCGATCCGTCCGCGTTGCGCGTCGGACAAATACACCGACGTCGCGCGGCTCAGCCGGCCGAGAACGCCCGCCGCGATCTGTTCGTCTGCCTCACTCGGAAGCTCCCGCGTCGCGGAGGCGATGAACTCGGCGGGGGCCAAGCGGGCGTCGCGCACGAGATCCCACTGTGCGCCCCACAGCATCGCGCGGAGGAACGGATCTCTCACCTCGCCTATGTGGGCCGACAGCCAGCGAGAGCTCTGCGGGTCCAGCATCACGAGCCCGTAAGCCTGATCGTTCGCGTTCGCGAACACGAAATCCGGAGCCCGGCGACCCTTCGCCGCCGCGACGACCGTCGTTTCCGCCGTGACCTCAACGGGGATCGACGTCGGCTGCGCGCCTGCGGACCAGAGCACGACCTCCGTTCGCATCGGCCACACACCGCGCCCCGAGAGCGATTGCGCCGGATGCTGGATCAACGCGAGACGCCTGACCGTGCCGTTCTCCGTCTCGAGCACTTGCTCGGTTACGGGCAGTCCGGGTCGCAGGATGTACTGGCGGCCCCACTCGGTGAGCGGACGGTGCGCCGCCTTGCCAATCGATGCGAGGAGATCCTGCCACGTCGCGTTCGCGTAGGCGTGCGTGATGAGGAAATCGTGAAGCCCGGCCCGGAAGGCTGAATCGCCCACGAGATAGTTGAGCTGCTTCAGGATTCCGGGCGCCTTGTTGTACACGATCGCGCCGTAGTTGCTCTTGGCCTGGTCGAGGTTGGCGAGTTGCTGCCAGACCGGCGTCGTGCCGGCGGTCTGATCGACGTCGTAGGCGGCGGGCTTGTTTCGGAGATAGAAAGACATCCAAGGGTTCGGGAGTCCTTCGATGTCCTGCATCTTCGCCGCCATGTAGGTCGCGAATCCTTCCTTGAGCCAGAGGTCGTCGAACCAGCGCATCGTCACGTCGTCGCCGAACCAGTGGTGCGCGACCTCGTGGTAGATCGTCGCGCGCCGGCCGAGTCGCTGGTTGAGTGTGGGCGGCTCGCGATAGATGAACGACTCCTCGTTGAACATCGTGACGCCGGGATGCTCCATACCGCCGAACGGAAATGCGGGCGAGAGCATGTACTGAAATTGCTGAAACGGATACGGGACGCCGAAGTACTTCTGCAGCGATCCGATTGCCGACGCGACCTGAGTTTGCAGCGAGTCGACCTCGACCTCCTTCGCGCGCGAAGCGCGGACCCAGAGGTGCGTGTTGCGCGGGCCGCCGGTGAACTCGTGCCACCGGCCGGCGGCGAACGCAAACAAGTACGTCGGCAGCGGATCGGTTTCTCGGAAGTGATACGTGATCGCGGCGCTCGTCGTGTCGACCTTCTGTGTGATCCCGTTTGCCAGCGCGTGCCATGTCGCCGGCACGGTCAACGACAGCGTGAGTCGTGCCTTGAGATCGGGCTGGTCGAAGCAGGGGAACAACGCGTTCGCGTCGGACGGCACGAACAGGGTGTAGAGGTAGTCGGCGTTGTCGCGGTCGTCGTGAAAGCGGATGATGCTCGCGCCGGCGGGCGCGATGAGCGCCGAGAACGACGCCGTCACCGCGTTCTGGCCGGGGTGAATTTCGCCGGCGGGAATTCGCAGGTGGGCGCCATTGAACGACGTCGGGGCGTCCTTGCCATTGACCCGAACGTCGGCGAGGCGCGGGCCGCGGAAGTCGAGAATGACGTCGCGCGAGGCGTTCGCCGCGAACGAGACAGTGATCGTCCCGCGCGCGGTATCGCGCGACACGACCGACAGATCCATCCGGTAGCGCACACCCGAGATATTCGCGGCGCGTTGGCTCGCCAACTCGCGTGAGACGCCGGGACCCATGGGGTCCGGCGGAGTCGTTCGCGCAAACGTCAGCGCGGTGAACGCAATGAGCGAGGCGAGCGAGTGTCGGTGTGTCAGCATGGCGCGAGGAAGGATGCTGGAAAGTACGAGGCCGCCACGATTCCGCGACGAATAACTCCGTTTTACGGAAAAACCAGTTGACGGCGGACCACCCACGCTCCATACTACGGAAACTTCCGTAAACGACTCCGGACGGGTTTCGATGGCTGACATCTACTTCCCACCGCGTGAGCTCGCCGTCATGAGTGTTCTCTGGCGCCTCGGCTCCGCCACCGTGACCGACGTGAAGGACGCGCTGGGGGAGGAGCTCGCCTACACGTCGGTGCTTTCCGCGCTCCAGACGCTGGAAGAGAAGGGATATGTGCGCCACGAGGCCGAAGGCCGCGCGTATCGCTACTTCGCGACGGTGGAGGCTGAGCGCGCGGGAGGCAGCGCGTTGGCCCGTATTCGTGACGCGATTTTCCAAGGCTCCGCCGAGCGCATGTTCGCCCAAATGGTAGCGGACAAACGCTTGAGCAAGACCGAGCTGCAGCGCATGCGGAAGCTGCTCGCCGAACGGCTGAATCGCGACGCGGAGGATCGCTGATGATTCTCTTGTCTGTGGCGTTCGCCATCCTCGTGTCGATCCTGGCCGCGTTGGCGGCGATCGGCGCCGAGAGCGTCGCACGAGTTCTGCGCTTCTCGACTCGGTGGATTTGGGTCGCGGGGCTCGCGCTGTCGATTGGGTTGTCCGTAGCGGCGGTCTTGGTGCGGCCAACGGCATCACCACCGGCCGAACCGGTATTCATCGGCGGCATCGAAGCCGCAAGTGCTCGATCGCCGGCGGGATGGTTAGGGCGAATGCGCGCGGGAGCCACGGCGGCGACGCGCTGGTTCGACGCTTCCACCTACACGCGACGGCTCCAGCGAACGGATCTCGCGCGCGTCCCCAGCGCTGCGATCTTCGCCGCTTGGGGCGCGACGAGCGTCGTCGTCGGGATTCTCTTCGTCGCGGTCCACGCTCGACTCCGATCTGCACGGCGTCGGTGGCCGCGCGCGGAAGTGATGGGCGTTCGGGTGCGTGTGGCACCGCATATCGGGCCCTCCGCGATGGGGTTCGCGAGACCGGAAATCATCATACCGCAATGGCTGACCATGCGATCCGGTTGGGAGCAACGGATGGCGATCGAGCACGAGACGCAGCACATCTGTGCGCACGATCCTGAGTTGCTGACGATCGCCTGGCTCGCCGCCATCGCGCTCCCCTGGAACCCGGCTGTGTGGTTCATGCTCTCGCGCCTCCGTCTCGCGATGGAAGTCGATTGCGACGCGCGAGTGCTGCGTTCCGGCGCCGGCGCCGCCGAGTATGGGTCGCTGCTTCTGATGGTTGCCGAACACGCATCGCCGATCCGTCCGAGCGCGCTCGCGCTGGCCGACGACGCGTCACACCTTCGCTCGAGGATCGTTGCAATGGATCATCACGTCTCACGATCGGCGCGCGCTCGCGCCGCGGCGATGGGAATGCTGGGCGCAGTGGCCTTGTTGGTCGCATGCGAAGCAAAGGCTCCGACGGCCGCGGAGCTCGATCGGCTCGACGGCGCAACGGCGGCGCAGGCGGCACGACGGCTTGGGTATTTGACCGATCCGGACAGCAACGTCGTCTATCGCATTGACGGCGCCGTGGTCTCGCCGCAGGCCGTGCGAGCGCTCGAGGCCGAAAAAATCGCGGCGATCGAGACCCGCCGGATTCCCGGGAGCGAGCCGGAGATCCGGATCACGACATCCGCCACGGCGCTGCGCGCTGCGCCCGACGTGCCCCGGAAGCTTGGGCCGGCGCCCAAGGCCCTCTCGGAGCCGGACACCGCCATCGTGTGGTTCGTCAACGGCGTGCGAACGACGTTCGACGCGGGCGTGAAGGTGCTCAACCGTGCGGACATCGAATCGGTGGAGATCATCAAGGGTGACGCGGCCGAGGCGATATACAACGTGCCGCGGGGGCACGGAGTCGTCGCAATAAAGACGAAGAAATAGGCCGTCGGCCGAGACCGCGCCGCCGCGTCGTGCGAGCTACATTCCGCGCATGACGATCACCGTGGAATTGCTGCACGACGACGCGCGCGCGCCGCGGCGGGCCACCGAGGGATCCGCCGGCTACGATCTGTGCGCCTACGTCCGTTCGCGCTCGATCAAATGCTCCGACGGACAGCGCACGTGGACGGAGGAGCCGGCCGCCGACCTGGGCGACGTCTTCGACCTCGCGCCAGGCGTCACGGCGCTCGTCCCGCTCGGGTTCAAGGCGCGGCTACCGCTCGGCGTCGAGGCCCAGATTCGCCCGCGCAGCGGGACGACGTTCAAGAAAGGGCTCGCGATTCCTAACGCACCCGGGACGATCGATTCGGATTTTCCCGACGAGTGGATGGTGCTGGTCAAGAATCCGACCTCGGCGCCGATTCGAATCGATCACGGAGAGCGGATCGCGCAGATGGTCCTCGCCAAATTCGAAGTCCTGCCGATCGAGAGTGGGCGAGTCGACGCGACGACGGACCGAGTCGGAGGGTTCGGAAGTACGGGCGCGTAGAAAGCGCGCGGCCGCCGTGGATCCCACGGCGGCCGCGCTAATCTTTCAATTCACCGGAACTGGCAGGCTTCCGGCGGCCGAGCTGTAATCAACCGCTCAGCGATTTCCGGCGATCCTGCCGTTACGAGTTCCGCTAGACAATGGATCACCTCCTCGGTTTTCGGGTGACGTGTCGCGTGCGTCGCAGAGGCGCGACGGTTATCGTACCCTAGTGAACGGATCACGGTTCCGCAACTTCACGACCTGTCGCGGCGTATTGAACACATGAACACGGCGACACTCGCGCGGTCGAAGACCGGAGGCCGTCTTTCGACGCGCCGCTGGACGTACTTCAAAGTCAGCCGGGCGCATCGGTACAGCATTCTGTTCGCGCTCCCGCTGCTGCTCGGATACGAGGCGCTCGCGGCCGCGCTGGCGCAACCCGGCAAGGCGGAGCTGCGAAATGGCGCCGACGCGATGTTGCGCGGCGCGTTCACCGCGGTCGCCGGTCCGAGGGGCTCGCTGATCTTCATCGGCGTCATCGTTCTCATCGGACTCGCGCTCGTGATTCGCGACCTTCGACAGAGTCGCGACCGGCTGCGTCCCGGAATTTTCGCCGGCATGCTCGGCGAGTCGATTCTTCTCGCGAGCGTGTTCGGAATCGTCGTCGGCGTGACGACGGCGAAGTTGCTCGGATCGCTGCACTCGTTGAGCCTCGGCCCGATCGATCAAACGACCTGGGCCACCCGTCTCATGCTGTCACTGGGCGCCGGTTTGTACGAGGAGCTCTTTTTCCGCGTGCTCCTCGTGACGGGCATCGCCGCGGGCGCGCGCGTGTTGCTCGGCTTTGGTCCACGCGCGTCCGGAGTCACCGCCGCCGTCGCCGGCGCGCTGATCTTCTCGGCGTTTCATTACATCGGACCGTACGGCGACAAGCTCGAGCTGCAGTCGTTCGTCTTCCGCGCGTTGAGCGGGTTGGCGTTCAGCGGTCTCTATCTGCTGCGCGGGTTCGGCATCACGGCCTGGACGCACGCGCTCTACGACGCGTTCCTGCTCTTAGCGTAGCCCGAGTAGATCCGCGAAGACGTCGGCGGCGCGCGGGTCGCCGGTTTGGCTCAGCCAGAAAATCGCCGAGCGTTTCGCCGACGGATATTTCGCCGTCTTGGCGAGGTCCATCAACGCGGGAACGCTCTCCGCCTTGGGCCGCTGCGAGAGCGCGAAGACCGCCTGCGAGCGCAGCTCGTCGTCCGGCGTGTCGTCGCGCTTCTGCTCGATGCCGAGGTGGGCGACGGCGCCTTGGCCGAGCCACATCAGCGCGTCGCGGCGAACGCTCATTCCCCGCGTGTTGTCGCGTGCCACTCGCAGCAGGAGCGGCCAGGGATCCGGCGCGTCTGCCAGCACCAGCGGTAGGACCGCGCTCGCCGCCAGCCGCGCGTTGTCGCCCGTGACCAGCGACGTGAGCCACGCCGTCGCATCAGCGGTGCTGGCGTTGATCGTCTCGACGTCGGACGACACCGGCGGGACCGGGCCGACATAGACGCGCAGGCGAGTCACTTCGCCTCCGAACACGGTCGCCACGACGCGGGTCGGCCCGTGCACACACGGGCCGCGCGACCAGTCGTTGCCGCGCTGATACCTCGTGTTGTCATCGGTGCCGAAGTAATAGCTGTCGTCGAACACGTGCCCGATGTAGCTCCGTCCGTCGCCGCATGCCGTTTGGCGGCTGGGATAGATCACCTGGACCGGCCGGTCGGCAGTGGACAGCCGCTGCGCGATCGTCTGCGCGGCGACCGGTGTCGATGCCGCGGCCGCGATGAGGATCGCGAGGCGCGCGCGAGGGTCAGCGAAGAATGAGGTCATGGAGAAACTGAAGCGCTTTGGGGTCGTGGCTCTGCCCGAGCCAGAACATCGCGCGCTTGCGGATTTCGACGTCGGAATCGTTCCGCGCGATCTCGATCAGCTTGTCGAGTGTGGGACCCTCCTGCCGCTGCGCGAGCACGAACGTCCACTGCTCGCGCAGCTCGAACGGCTGTGAGCGATCGTACAGCCGCGCGAACTCCGTCGCGAGGATGTCGCTCTCGCCCAGCCAGAAGAGCGCGTCCTTGCGAGTGTCAGTCGGCGCGTCGCCGTTCTGCACGAGGCGCGTGAGCTCGGGCGCGATCGTCGTCGCGTCGGCGATCGCGGCGGCGGAAATCGCCTCGTTCGCGTTGCGCCCGCCGATCGTCGGCGCGACCGAGAGGAGGTAGTGAGCGGCCTCGGTCGGGTCGACGCTGCCGAGGTCCGTCGCGTCCGACGCCGACGGCCAGCGGCCGCCGACCCATTTGCGAACGCTGATCGTCCGTCCCTCGCTGCGGCCGATCGACACGCGCACCGGACCGGTCTCGCAAATGCGCCCGCCCCAGTACTGCACGCCGTCGCCGCGGCGGCTGTTGATGGAGACCCCGCCGTCGCCGTTGCCGCACACGCCCGGCCGGGCCGGGTACGAAAGGCGCACCGTGCCCTCTCGTACGGCGTCGACTCGCCGCGCGACCGACTGCGCGGCGAGCGATGAGAATGGCGCCGCGGCAACCAACGCGAGTACCGCGACGCTCCACCTCATTTGTTGATGAGCTCCAGGATGAACGCCTTCACGCGCGGATCGTTCTTCTGGCTCAGCCAAAACAGGGCCTTCTTCTTCATTTCCACGTTTGGATCGGTCCGCGCGATCGACATCAGCTTGTCCGTCGCCGCGGG
Source organism: Gemmatimonadaceae bacterium (assembly GCA_036003045.1). Taxonomy (NCBI): domain Bacteria; kingdom Pseudomonadati; phylum Gemmatimonadota; class Gemmatimonadia; order Gemmatimonadales; family Gemmatimonadaceae; species Gemmatimonadaceae bacterium. Next base: position 82,116 of record DASYSS010000050.1, on the reverse strand, counting down.
TTCGCGCCGTTGCGAGTAGATGAACAGGATGTGCTCCTGCATCTCGTCTTCGCCCTTGGACTGATCGTACAAGGTGTTCAACACGTTCAGATCCATCTCGCGGCGCTGCGACGCCCAGAAGATCGCGTTCTTGCGCGTCTCGATATCGAACGTCTTGTCGCGGGCGATGTCGAGCAGCCAGGCGGATGCGCCGGGCGACCGGCCGGTGGCGACGCCGTTCAGGATCTTGCTCCGCAGCTCCGTGCTCTTCGTCGTCTTGAAGAGCGTCTTGAAGAACTCGAGGTCGGCGATGTTGTTCTGCCCGAGCCAGAAGATCGCGTCGCCGCGCACCTCCTCGGGAATTTTCTCATCCTGCGCGACGCGCTGGAGCGTCTGCCGCGCCGCGTCGCGCCGTTGCTGCGACACGGCGAAGATCGCCTTCTTGCGAACTTCGTCGTCCTTCGACTGGAAGATGATGGAATCGAGCGCGGGAAGCGCCGCTTCAGCTTGCGACGAACCCAGCCAGAAGATGGCCTGCTCGCGCACGTCGGTGCTCGGGTCGGAGCGCGCGACGTCGAGCAGTGTGGACACGACGGACGATCCGCGCTTCTGGGCGATCAGGAATACCGCCTTTTTCCGCATTTCCACCTTGCATGGATCCTTCTGCTTGAGCACCGCTTCGAGAATCGGAATGGCGTCGGCGGAGTTCATGCTCAGCAGTCCGTCCAGCGCCGCCATCCGCATCTCGTCGTCGGCGCGAGAGCCGGTGCACCCGGTGGCTTGCCGCAGCTTTCCAGCCTGGGAGGCGACATCAACCGCGGCGTCCGCATCCCCGAGCCTGGCTTGCAACGCGCGGATCTGCGAATAGAGATCCGTCGCATCGTTGGCCATCTGGGTGTTCTTGCCGTAGTTCAGGTTGTATTGAGTCAACACGTCCAGCGCTTTTCCGAGATCGGTCTTACTGCCGTTGTCCTTGCCGAGCTGATAAAGGCCCCACGCCTGCCAGTAGAGCGCGTCGCCGGCTCGCTGCGTCAACGGATAGAGCTCGGCGAGCGACGCGAAGCTATTCGCCGCACGCCGATACTGTCGGTCGTCGAGCAGCGAGCGTGCGGAGCGAAAGAGTGAATCACTGGCGGCGCTGTCGCGCGCCGTGGGCTTGGCCGGCGGTTGCGCGCCGCCGACGGCAGCACCGGCGACCAGAGTAAGAACCACCATCAGAGTCTTACGCATATCGATTCCTCGTCGAATCAGGTTCCGCTCGGCAGTCGGCCGGCGGAGAGGTTGCGAATGTTGGAAATCACCGACCGCCGACGGATCGACCGCTCGATCAGGTCGAGATCCTCCGGCGAGTGCATACCGCGGTTGCTGTACTGAACGATTTGCGCGAGGACGAGCTCGAGGTCCTCGAGCAGTCGCTTCATCGTGGCGTCGTCTGCCGGCGCCGCGCTCTCCAGCAGACGCGTCTCACCGAGCAAATCGCGCGACCATTTCGCGAGCTGCGGGTCCACGTCTCCGCGGCGCGCCGAGGCGCGGAACGCGGTGATCATCGCCTCGCTGCCGACGACGTGGTTCACGACGGCGAGCCGATAGGCGACGTTCATCGAGTTGGGCTGATCGCCCAGCGACGACGGTGCGTCACCTCGGGCATTGTCCGTCACACTATCGGACTTGCCCGCGACCTGAACAGGAGCGGTCGTCACGAGATCCGGTCCGGCGTGCAGGGTGTCCCGAGGCACCGTGGCCAACGGAGCTTGTTTGCCTTGGTCGTCGTGGACTGGCGTTCGCTCGACACCACGGCCGATGGCGATTCCGACCGCGACCAAGCCTGCGGCGGCGACGCCGACGCCGGGCCATACCCAATAGCGTCTCCGCCGCTCCGGGAGGGATGTCGGCGGCGCATCGGTTTGCGACCGTCGAGCCTCGGCGATGCGGTTCCAGATCTCGTCGCGCGGGACGGGACCGGGTTCGTTGTAATCGCGTGCCGCTCGGACGATCAGCTCGTCGGCACCGTCGGTCGGGGGCGTGTTGTGCGTCATACGATGTGGTCTCCTGCGAACGCGGCGAGCGCCAACCGCAGCTTCGCGCGTGCGTCGAACAGCCGTGCCTTCGAGGTGCCCACGGGAATGCCAAGCGTGCCCGCGATCTCGTCGTGCGTGTATCCCTCGACGTCGTGCATCACGAACACTGGGCGGAGCTTTTCCGAGAGCGCGTCGATCGCCGCGTGGAGCCGCGTGCGGAGATCCGAGGTCAATCCCGCCGGATTGCCGGCGGCGGGAAGCTCCGCGATCGAGTCCATGGTGTCACTGCGCACGCGCAATCGTTTCACCTTTCGCATCCCGTTCAGCGCGACCGAGACGGCGATCGTGTGCAGCCACGTGGCGAGCGATGAGTCGCCGCGAAACTGCTCGAGCCGCTGGAACGCGCGAATGAAGGCCTCCTGAGTGAAGTCAGCCGCCAGGTCCCCGTCGCCGGCCATCCGATGCATCAGCCGGTAGATCCGATCGACGTGCGCGTCGTACAGCGCCCGCTCAGCGGTGCCATCACCATCGATGCACCGAGCGACGAGCTGGCGATCCACGGCCCGCGGATCAGAGGCGAAAACTTGAGGCAGGGGTGAGCTCACGTGTGTCCCAAAGTCAGGCAATAGACACGAATCGGAAGGGGATGGTTGGGTTTGAAAAGGCGCAACCCTCCCATTCCGAGTTTCTCGTGGCTGGTGGGTTCGGCGCGCTGCGAGAAATCGGACGTCTGAAATCTGACGTCAGACATCAGATTAGGCGTGACGGTCGCGATTCCACCCGTCCAACGCGGGACATCGCCCAAAAACGCCGGGTCTGACGGCAGAGGTCCGATATCGGACGTCCGATTTCAAGCGGACAGCCGAACTATCCCAGGCGCAGCGAGTCCCCGAGTGGGAGCGCGCCGTTACCCAAGCGCAGCCGCAAGCTCCTCAACAATGTCCTTGACGGACCGTACGTCCTGGATTCCCCCCACGCTCTTTCCCGCCTGCCAATACTCACGTGCCCCCGCCGACGTCAGCGACGACTGCTTCAACCGGCGATGTGACGTAGCTGCGTAGATCGACCGCATCCAGTACTTCATCCTGCGGTGGCGTAGCATGTATCGCGCGATCGGGCCGGCCCGCAGACCCAGCCGCTGGATGTATTCATTGTTGAGCACGGCGACAGGAAGCCCTGTCAGCCGCTCTGTGAGGACGATGTCCGCCGGGTCGGCCGCGACGATCGCGCGCTTGTAGTCCTCGTGCGCCCGGCACTCGTTGGAGGCGATGAACCGCGTCCCGAGCTGCACCCCGTCGTAGCCCAGGTCCATCATCGCCCGAAAACCGCGCGCGTCTCCCACGCCGCCCGCGCAGATCACCGGGAGCCCGAGCGGCGCGACATCGTCGAACAGCGCCTGAGGCCCGAGCTTTCCGGGGTGACCTCCTGCCTCGCTGTTGACCGCGATCAGGCCGCGTACGCCATTCTGGGCGGCTTTTTCTGCCCAGCGTCGGTCGGTGACGTCATGATAGACGATACCGCCGACCTGAGCCGCCCGGTCGACCACCCATCTCGGATTGCCGAGCGACGTAATGAAGAACCGAACGCCCTCCTCGAGCGCGATGTCGACCCAACGGACGAGCCGTTCGTGATATGATCGCGACGATTTTTCGATCAGCGCGTTCATGCCAAAAGGGCGGTCTGTCGTTCGTCGGATAAGCCTCAGCCCCTCTCTGAAATCGTGGCCGTAGACGAAGGTCATCGACACCGGCTGCACGATCCCGATGGCGCCCGCGGCCGAGGCGGCGGCGACGAGCTCGGGGTTGGTGCAGGGATACATGGCCCCGCAGATGATCGGCAGATCGATCCCCGCGTCGCGGGCGAGGCGTGTTCGGTGTGCGACGGACATCGTCTCAGCGGTCGGCGAGCCCGATTGTGGGCCGATCGAGGCGTGTTGAAAAGAATGTGCTGAAGTACTTCACATTCACGCGCGAGTGAATTGTGAAATTAATCTGTTGCGCGGATATCACAAATCTGATCCGGACATGTACATCGCCGATTTCGCGCTCATCTCGCTCGATCCGCGTGTTCTGCACGACCGATCGCGTCGTTACGAGCTCGAGCACACGACAAACGACCGCGCGCGCTCGGCGGCTACGAGCGCCGAGCTCTCTACGATGACGCGTCGCCGCGCTGCGAGCGTCGCCCTCGGTGCCGCAACCAACGTCCGTGCGAGCTCTCCTGCGCCGGACTCGCACGTGAACGGACCGCCTCCCATGTTGGCGCGCCGACTCAGGAAGAGACAGTCCGCGCTGCCTATTTGGCTGTTTGTCCAATTTGCGCTCGCAAGGCGATCATCGCCGCGGGATCATCGCTGACGATCCCAATCACGCCACCCGCCCAGAGGCGCCGCGCGTCCTCGACCTCATTCACCGTCCACACGTGCGTGGGGACCTGGCAGGACGCCGCTGCCCGGGTGAGCCGGCCGACTGGGACGTTGATGCCGTACCGCTCCGGAATGCAAAGGGCCCGGTACGGCAGCGAGCGGGGGACCAATCCCACGGCGCTTCGCCAGTACAGCGAGACGACGTCGCGCCGAGCGGCGCCGATGGAAACCTTCGTTCCCCGGAAAGGGGTCAAGGCACGGATGTCCATCGAGTCGATCAACACGCGATCCTCGCACCCGTGGCGGCGGAAGAGCCGCAGCGCCTCCGGCGCGGCCTCGGCGACCTTGATCTCGATCAAGAGCGGAATCCCCGGGTACCGCTCCAGAAGGCCCTCCAGGGTGGGCACGCCGATGCCCTTTTCGGCGAAGGGGAAGCTCCGGCCTCCGTCCGGGGTGAATCGGGCTCCGGCGTCCGCCTGGGATAGCTGCGCGGCGGTGAGCCGTGCCACGTGGCCCGATCCGCCTGTGGTTCGATCGACAGTCGGATCGTGGATGACGACGACGACCCCATCGCCCGTGATCCGGATGTCGAACTCGATCGCGTCGACGCCTAGGCCGACGGCGTAGTCGAATGCGGCGAAGGTGTTCTCGGGGAAACGGGCCGCGGCGCCGCGATGCCCGACGACGAGACGGGCGCCGGGATCGTATTCGGCGAGGACGTTCAAGACTCGCCTCCTTCGATCCCAGCGCCCGCGCTACCGCCCGACGAACGGGGCGGGGTCAGTACGTGTACGCGATCCGCGTCATGATCATGCGGCCGATCTTCGGCACACCGACGAAGCTGGCCACGCGATTGTCGAGCAGGTTCGTTGCGTTCAACGACCATCGCGGGGACCCGTTGACCGGAAGCACCCACGAGAATCCAGCGTCGATGAACGCGTTGACCGGCACCGGCGGATACGGCGTGGAGCCCGCCGGCAATCCGTACGAGTTGAACACTCCCGAGTTGACCGGGAATGCATCCGCGTAGCGGCCGCGCACCTCGATTCCATATCCGTGCTCTTGGCTGTCGTACCGCAACGTAGCTGTAGCACGGTGCTTTGGCGTGTTGGCGGCGAGCGGGTTCGCCGCTGTCGCGCCGGGCGCATCGGAGTAGACGTTCTTGTTGAGGTTCGAATACGTGGTTGCGATGGACCACCCCTGCGGGAGGAGGAAGTCAGCCGCGACGTCAAAGCCAGCCACATTGATGTAGCCGGGCGAGTTCTGGTACGAGAACACAAGGTACGGCTGCGTGTAGAGCGGGCTCTTGAACGCCGCTGCGCCGACGGGCACCTGCGCCATGACCGTCGCAAGCCCTGTCGCCAGCGCTTGGGCCTGTGCCGCGGCTTGGGCCGGCGGTACGCCCTGGGCGATCAGCGCCGCCGCGATGTTCGCGCCGAGGTATTGGCCCAGCTGCGTTCCGTTGAAGAGGATGCCCGGGTTGAGAATCTGCGTCGTTGGATCCGAGGGGCGCCGCTGGAACCACGCGTCGGCCTCGAGGCTCACACGCTGCGAGAACGATCCTTTGTAGCCGACCTCCCACGTGTTGGCGAAGTTGGCGCCGAGCGGCGCGTAGTTGGCCGGCACCGATCCGAGCGGCTTGCTCGTGTTCAGGTCGACCAGGACAGTCCCGACGTTCGCGTCGGTCGGCCGGAGGCCCTGAATCAGAGGCACGGCGGCGAGCAATGCTGCCTTGGCCGCGTCGCCTCCAAACTTGCTCGACGGCTGCGACGCGATGATCGCCTGAAGCGGACTGACGCCGCCGAAGGCCGCGTTAGGGGTAAGGAAGCCAGCGTAGGCCGATGCGGCCGACGCGCCGATCAAGCCGGGAGCATAGGGCGAGCGCATGCAGAGGGAACCAAGCGCGCCCGTACAGCTGTTTGCGAACTGCCATCCGGTCTTGGGCGGGTTGCCGAAGATCTGCACCGGCATGCCCGGCGCCGGCGTCTGACCCGAATACTGGTCGAGGAAGAACGAGAACGACGTGGGTGACGCGTACGCGCGGTTGAACGTGACGCGGAAGTTGTTGTTCGAATCCGGCTTGAAGATCAGTGCGGCGCGCGGCGAGAACTGATAGCCGTCGATGCGTGAGTTCGCGTCGACGCGAGCGGCCGCGAGAAAGTCGAACATCCTCGAGAGCGTCGTCGTCGTTTGAACGTAGCCACCGTACTCGTTGATGTTGTCGTCGTTCTCGTTGCGGCCGTCGATCGTGCCTTCGGTCTGCGGACGCGTGGCGAGATACTCGGCGCCGACGACGAACTTGGTGCGGCCCCACGAAAGTCCCTGCTGCACCTGCGTCGCGAGAATGCTCGACTTGTCGACGACGGGAATGCCGGTGCGCAAGTAATACGTGCCGTTGGCGTCGAGGCTGTCGGAATTTCCGGAGTTCGACTTGTCGTAGAAGATCTGCGCGAAGAAATTTTTGTGGTGGAGGCGCTCCTGGAGATTCAGATAGCTCCAGTCTTTCGCCTGCGCCGCGCCGAACGTCGTCGTGATCTCGCGGGCGCTGCCGATCATCGAGTAGCCGGCGCTCGAGATGAGCGTCGTGTTCTCGTCGAGCTTGTAGTCGAGGCGCGCCTCGCCGGCGTAGCGCTTGAGGTCATTGTCGTTGATCACGGCCTGACCTCGGCGTGACGGCGGAATGCGCGGATCGGTGCTCGAGTAGACCGTCGGTTGGTTGGGATCGGTGTACTCAAAATCCTTGGCGGTGAACGCCTCGGCCGAGAACTTGTACGCCAGTTTGTCTTCGGCGATGATGCCGGCGTGGCGGAAGCTGCCGCGGACGAGCGACCGTTCGCCGCCGTCGAGCGTCAGCGACGTGCCGGCCGACTGGAACGGCGACTTGGTGATGACGTGCAGCACGCCGTTTCCGGAGTTCGGGCCGTAGAGCGCGGCCGCTGGTCCCTGCAAAACCTCGATTCGATCGATGTCCTCGTTCGTGCCCGTGAAAAGCAGCGGCACGTTGACGCGCAGCGACGGCACGCCGGCATACCGATAGTCCTGCAGCATCAACATCTGCGTGGAGAACGCGTTGTTGAACCCGCGCGACACGATGTTCGCCTGCGCCAAACCGCCGGCTGAGATCGACAGTCCCGGCACCGCCTTCAAATGGTCGGTGACGGTGAGCGACGGCCGCTCTTCGATCTGCGCCGACGTGACGACGGAGATCGGGTTTGGAGAATCCTGAATACGCTCGGGCTCCGCGCCGGAGGTGGCGGTCGTGACGACCTGCTCGAGCTGAGCGGCGATCGGCGTCATCGAGAAGTCGAGCGTCGCGGTCTGACCGCCGCGGACCGCGAATCCATCCACGCTCTTTTTCGCGAGGCCAATGCGGGCGGTGACGGTCACCGTGTACGCGCCGGCGGGCAGATTGGATAGGGTATACTTGCCGTCCGCGCTCGATCGCACGGTGACGTTTCCATTGCCGCCCGCGCGAAGCGCGTTGATCGTCGCGTTTCCGACGGGCTGACCCGAAAGGGCTTCCGTCACGCGACCGCTGATGGTGCCGGTCTGGCCGGCCGCCGGTGCCGCCGCGACTGCAGCGGCAAGCAACGCCAACCACGCACGTCGCCAGGGAGAGCTGCCCGAACCATAGGTGGCGCGCGGGCGCACGACGGAGCGTACGGTCTGCAAAGACATGCAGGTCTCCGAAGGGGGGAGTAGGGAACCCGGAACGGGTCGGGTGGGTGGGGCACCGACCAACGCCTCCGACGAAAGATCGAGTTCGTCGAGGGGCGCTCTCGATCATAAGAAACGGACGTGGAATTACAAGTACGTCATGTGTCGTAGAAACGCCGACAGTGCGCCGCCAACGCGCGTGCTAAGACACCTGTCTGTCGTTTGAACGCTGAGAAATGGTTTATGGATCAAGAACCAGGGCGGCGTACGCCCGAATTCGGTGACGAAGCGGCGCGTCGATCGACTCGCCGATGCCGACCTGGGCTCGCGCGGACGGCGTCCCGACCATCGCGATCGGCGAAACCGATTGGGTCCACTCGATCCCGGCCACGCGCTGCCATTGCGAGAACGATCGGCCCGCCGGCGCCGTACTGCCCCCCCACCAATACAGCGCGAGAGGCTGTGTTTGGAGCGAGGCTCTGTAAGTAAACGCTGATGAACCAACCATGATGGCCGACGGCAGGACAGGCATCGGCAATCGCTGTGACACGACGATGCTCGGCAGCAGCCCGACCGGACCGCCCCCGATGGCGATTTGCTCGAACACTGGCGCATCGGCGTTCGTGCGCGCGTACGTGGCCGTCGCCGCCAGTGGGAACGTACCGCGCCCGGAGAGCGCGAGTCCCGCCGTAGCGACGATGCGCTTGACGGGCGCGTCGAACGTTTGGCCCAGCGTGCCGCGTGCGACGAGCGATTCGGTGAGCGTCGCGGCGTCGCTGCGCTGTAGGGCCGCGAGACTGGCATCGGCAAAGCCGATGCCCCGCGTCGTCGACACTCGAGGGAGGATCGGGGCGTTGGGATTCGCGAGGCTGAGATCGGCGACGCTGCCGCCAAGGCGATAGCGGAACGCCCAGGAGTCGTAGAGAAGATTCCCGTCGAGCATGGCGTCGCCGCCGATCAGCCGCGAATCGAAGCGAACGCTGTCGGAGAACATGCCATGCAGATCATTGGCAAGCGCCGACGTCCGCTGCGTGACGCCGAACGCGTCGAACCGAATGCCCGGCCGGGTCCCAAACCACTCGCCGGTGGCCGAAGCCCCACGCCACTGGGCGGGCTCGCCGGCGAAGCCCTGCAGCATGAGTGCACTTCGACCGATCAAGTCGCGCGTGGTCAACGCGAGGCCGCCCCCGGTGCCATCCGCGTCGGTGCGCGGAACGGGAAGCCAGAGAAAGATCCGCGGCGCGAGACCAAACGGACGAGGCGACGACGGAACCGTCATCGAGAACGCGCGCGATGTCATCGGCGAGACCGCCGCCGCGGGGGTGAGGCTGGCCGTGATCCGCGCGCCGATCGGAACCGCCGTGCTCCACGTCAGTCGGCGCAAATCGTAGCCGCGAGCGTACAGCGAGAGGAACCACACGGTGGCGTCCGCCGGGTTCGGCTCGGCCGCAACCGCGGCGCCGGTGACGTCGGTGAGCTGCCGCCGCTCGTGCGTCGCGAGGTTCACGCGTTCGATTTGCGGCACGCCGGTCGCGTCGGTCGTCGTGACGATGGACGTCGAGTCGTGCCAGGCAGCGTCGTACGCATCGACGTTCTCGAGGCCGAGCACCGGCGTGGCCGCGCCCGTCGCGAGGTCGACCACCCGAAGTCGCCATCCTTCGCGCGTGTGCACCGACACGACGGCGCGCTTTCCGTCGCGCGAAACACGCGGCCGGAAGTAGGACTCGTCCGTCCCACCCTCGGCGAGGACGCGAACGGCGCCGCTTTCGAGATCCACCGAGACGAGCTCGCACCAACCGCTCCGGCAGCGGGTGGCGATGGCGCTCCGCCCGTCGGGACGCGGATCGGCATTCGTGAGGCTCGCGCCGCGAGTGATGCGATGGACGGATGAGCGCTGCGGGTCCCAGATGTAGAGATCGGGCGCGCTCGAGCCATCGCCGCGTGGCGTGTTTCGCGACACGAGGACGCGGTCGCCGCGCAGGAAGCGAGGCGATTCGTACGGGGCCCCGGCGCGCGGCTGAAGGCTGGCGAGCACTTTTTTCGGCTGCGGATACATCGGCCGCGCGGGGACGTCGGCGGAGTCGCGGGCCAGAAGCATCGAATCGCGTCGCGCTCGGCCGGTGTCGGCCTCTGCTGCCGTTCCCCAGATGACGAGTCGTGAGGGCACAATCGGAGAGCGCAGTAGGATCGCGACGCGCCGGCCATCCGGCGAGATGGCCGGATCGCCAGTGTACCACGAGAGACGCTGTACGATGTCTCCCGTGTCGGCGCCGACTTCGATCGCCGGGCGAGTGGCGAGCGCGTTACCCGTGAGATCAGCGGTGAACCGGCCGTACAACACGGAAGCCGATTCACCGAACACGCCGCGAAACGCTTCGTCGAACGAACGATCCTGCCGCGCCGTCATGCGCCGCCACACGAATACCAGACTCGAATCGCCGCCGCGATCGGCGAGCCATTCCAGAAACGCCGACCCGGCGAGGTAGGCAAACGCGCCGCCCTCGAACGCGCCCGACGAATTCAAATTCTCATATCGCGGCAGCTGGCCCTCGAGCGCGAGCTCGCGCAGCAGCGCGGGCCGCCACACGCCGTGGGGCCGACCCGAGCCAGTAACGCGTCCCTCGATGAAGGTCGCATAGCCTTCGATCACCCAGCGGGGGGCCCGCTCCGCGATCGGCCCGACGTCGATGGGAAGCGCGCGCTGGAGGGACTCGAGTATGCCGTGGCTACGCGACGGACGAGCGAGGTGCGCGATGTGGCCGAACTCGTGCGAGACGAGCATCTCGCCCCAGTCGCGAAATTCGCCGATGTCGTCGCGCGGGTCGGGAGGGGAAGCCCAGAGATAGATCGTCGGCCTTTTCAGAAAGGGCCACGCCGAACCATTGGCCGTCGAATATGGATTGTCGACGACGACCTGTGTCTTCCGCCTCGGCGCGTAGCCGACGACGTGCGCGACCGCCGAGTCGATCGCGTCGGCGCGCTCGGCGATATGCCGGGTCCAGGTCTCGAGCGGAAGCGGATAGTGAAACGCGAACCGGCGCGTTTCGATCGTGCGCCAGGGCAGCCAGGTGCGGACGACGAACTGCGCGGAGGCTGCGACCGGAATCGCCGCTAGGAAAAGGAAAAGCGCGGCGGCGCGCGCCGTGGCCGCGATCCCTATTGCTGACTTTTGGCCGGGGCGAGCCGGTCTTGCAGCCACGTAAGCGGAATCACGAACAGCGGCGTGAGGAAAAAGCCGAGCAGCGTGTTCAGCCAGATCAGCGCTATGTAGAAGCAGCCGAGGCCGAGACCCACCCAGAGAGTGCCGAAGGGACCGTGCGTTTCCAAATGAGCGCTCCTGACGCGTGAGCAAGCGGCAAGAAGTATAGCAATCGAGGGGTACCGCTTCCAGCGCCGAGGCGCGACATCCGCACGCCGCGGGCTATCTTGACCGAGTGTCTCCCTCGCTCGCGGATTCCATTTTTGGCGGCGTCGCCGCCTCGTTGGCGCCTCACGACCGGATCGTCCTCGCCGTTTCGGGCGGGCTCGATTCAATGGCGCTGCTCGACGCCGCCGCGGCGGTGATGGAGCGCGAGCGTCTCCTGATCGCGACGTATGACCATGGGACGGGCGCCGCGGCCAGAGACGCATGCGCGCTGGTTCAGCGCGAGGCCGCGGCTCGAGGAACCGAGTGCGTCGTGGGTCGGGCGCGCGGGCCGCTTCCCGGCTCGGAGGCGGCGTGGCGCGACGCGCGCTGGTCTTTCCTTCGCGAAGTGGCCCGCGCGAGCCGCGCGACCATCGCGACGGCGCACACCGCGGATGACCAGATCGAGACCGTGCTGATGCGCATCATGCGCGGCGCGGGTCCGCGGGGCATGGCCGCGCTGCTGGCGCGCGGCGAGGTGTTGCGGCCGTTGCTCGACGTACGTCGATCCACGCTGCTCAACTTCGCGGCCGCTCGCGGTGTCGAATGGGTCGAAGATCCCACGAACGCGTCGCGACGATTCCTGCGAAATCGGATTCGACACGACCTCCTCCCCGCGCTTCGCCGCGTGAACCCGCTCATCGACGACGAATTGTTGGACCTCGGGCGACGCGCGGCGGAATGGCGGCTCGAAACCGATTCCGCAGCCGACGTCATATCGAGAGTGGATCCGGTCGCGCGTACGGCCGACGTTCGACTCGCCGCGATTCGGGGTCTCGACGCCGGCCAGGTCGCCGTACTTTGGCCGGCTGTCGCGGCGCGAATCGGCGTCACGCTCGATCGTCGAGGCATCAGTCGCGCGGCTTCGTTTTCGAGCAGGTCGCGCGTCGGCGCGCGGATTCAGGTTTCAGGCGGCTGGGAAATCGTTCGGTCACGACACGCCCTTCGACTCCGTTCCACGCCCGGGAGACGGGAGACCGACGAGACCCTGTTGGACCTCTCGAGCGAAACGCGGTGGGGCGGATGGACGTTCTGGTCAGCAAGCGGGTCGGGCCGGGCTTCCTCGACCCCCAGTGGCCAGTTGGAATGGAACGCTCGGCTGCCAATCGATCAGCCGTTGCGGGTGAGGGAATGGCGTCCCGGCGACCGGCTCATCGGTGGCGCGGGAGGGACGGGACGGAAGGTCAAGCGGCTGTTGAACGACGCCGGTGTCACCGGTCACGAACGGCAGGGCTGGCCCGTAGTACTGTCAGGAGATCGAATCGTCTGGATTCCTGGAGTTCGCCGCAGCGACGCGGCAACCGCACGGTCCGCGGGCGCGCGGGGCCAACCCATCCTAACCTTTTCCTGTGCACGCAACGGCGGCTGATCCGCGACTCCTGGGTCGCGACGTACGACGGATCGTCTACTCGGAGCCCGAGATCGCGGCTCGCGTCCAGGCGATCGGGACGGAGATCACGGCGACGTATCCAGACGGCGAACTATTAGTGCTGGGTCTCTTGAAGGGCAGCTTTATATTTCTAAGTGACTTGGTGCGCCAGATTCGGCGGCCCCTGCAGGTCGACTTTCTCGTGGCTGCGAGCTACGGCGACTCGACCGTGTCCAGCGGGAACGTGCGTTTGGTGTACGACCCCGAGACCGAGCTCGAGGGTAAGCACATTCTCCTCGTCGAGGATATCGTCGATACCGGTCGTACATTGAATCGCCTGATGGATTTATTGTGGGCACGGAAGCCGCGATCGTTGGAGATATGCGCGTTGCTTCATAAGCACATCGCCAAGGAACTTCGGTATCCGACGCGATTCATCGGTTTTGATGCACCCAACGAGTTCCTCGTGGGGTATGGTTTGGATCACGCAGAGAACTTCAGGCACCTTCCGTACATAGCGAGCTTGCGGTAATGCCACTTCCGATGCAGCCGAAAAACAAGAAGGAGTTCAGTTGGGGACGGTTCTCGAAGACCGTCGCTTTCTGGATTCTCCTCATCCTCATTCCTGTCGTCCTCATCCAGCTCTCGGGCACAAAATCCGAGGCGTCGAAGCAGATCTCGTACACGCAGTATCGAGACGAGCTGGACCACGGGAACATCGCCAAGGTGACGATCACCGCCGGCAAGATGGTGAACGGCACCGTCAAGCAGCGGATCACCGTCCCCGGCAGCGACCAACAGTACAAGAACTTCAGCGTCCGTCTTCCGGTCGAGAATTCGGAAGCCGAAGTCGCCGCGCTGAACGCCAAGAACGTCGCGATCGACGCGAAGGACGCCGGCGTCTCCGTCACGGCGTGGGTCGTGAACTTCGTGCCGTGGCTGATCGTCATCGGCTTCTACCTGTTCGTCTTCAAGCAGATGCAGGCAGGCGGAGCCAAGGCCTTCTCCTTCGGTAAGTCGAAGGCGAAGCTGCTCACGGGCGACACGCCGAAGGTCACGTTCGCCGACGTGGCGGGTGCCGACGAAGCCAAGCAGGAGCTTCAGGAAATCATCGAGTTCCTACGCGACCCGCAGAAGTTCACCAAGCTCGGTGGGCGGCTGCCGAAGGGCGCGCTGCTCGTCGGCCCGCCGGGCACGGGCAAGACGCTGCTCGCCAAGGCCGTGGCCGGCGAAGCGGGGCGTCCGTTCTTCTCGATGTCGGGCTCCGACTTCGTAGAAATGTTCGTCGGCGTCGGCGCGAGCCGCGTGCGCGACCTGTTCGAGCAGGGCAAGGCACACGCGCCGTGCATCATCTTCATCGACGAGATCGACGCGGTCGGCCGTCATCGCGGCGCCGGCCTCGGCGGCGGTCACGACGAGCGCGAGCAGACGCTGAACCAGCTGCTCGTGGAGATGGACGGCTTCGAATCCAACGACGGCGTCATTCTGATCGCCGCCACGAACCGACCCGACGTGCTCGACCCGGCGCTCCTGCGTCCGGGGCGCTTCGACCGTCAGATCGTCGTCGACGCGCCGGATCTCAAGGGCCGTGAGGGAATTCTCAAGGTCCACCTGCGCAACAAGCCGATCGCCGACGACGTGGACATCACGACGTTGGCGCGCGGCACGCCGGGTATGGCCGGCGCCGATCTCGCGAACCTCGTCAACGAGGCCGCGCTGTTGGCCGTCCGTCGGAGCCACGAAAAGATCTTCATGCCCGACCTCGAGGACGCCAAGGACAAAGTCATGCTGGGCGCCGAGCGAAAGTCGATGGTCATGAAGGACGAGGAGCGTCGCCTCACGGCGTATCACGAGGGTGGCCACGCCATCTGCGCGATGCGCGTCGCGGGCAACGACCCGCTGCACAAGGTGACGATCGTTCCGCGCGGCCGCGCGCTCGGCCTCGCGTTCACGCTGCCGGAAGACGACCGTGTGTCGATCACCCGTCAGCAACTCGAGGCGAACCTCGTGATGGCCTACGGCGGTCGCGTGGCCGAAGAGTTGATCTTCGGACACGACCGCGTGACGACCGGCGCGGCGAGCGACATCCAGAAGGCGACGGTCATCGCGCGCCGGTACGTAACGCAGTGGGGTCTCTCCGACGCGATCGGTCCGATCCTCGTTGGCGACAACGAGCAGGAGCTTTTCCTCGGCCGCGAGATTCAGCATCGGCGCGAGGTGTCGGAGCAGACCTCGCAGCTCGTGGATGCGGAAGTGAAGCGCGTGATCGATCAGGCGTACGACCGCGCAAAACAGACGCTCGAAGCGAACCTGGGGCTCTTGCACCAGGTCGCGGCGGCGCTGTTGGAGCGAGAGACGCTGACCCGCGAGGACATCGAGATGTTGGCGCGCGGCGAAACCTTGCCGCCCCGCTCATCGGGCGCGCCGCCGATGCCGCCC
The DNA here is from genome assembly GCA_036003045.1 of Gemmatimonadaceae bacterium. Lineage (NCBI taxonomy): Bacteria > Pseudomonadati > Gemmatimonadota > Gemmatimonadia > Gemmatimonadales > Gemmatimonadaceae > Gemmatimonadaceae bacterium. The sequence continues at coordinate 66,886 of DASYSS010000050.1, read as the reverse complement.
GCGCAGCCGGCGCATCCATCGCTCGAGCCGAAGCGAACACCACCGCCGCTCCTCGGCGGGCCGGAGCCGAGCCCGGCGTAACGAGGATCTGATCGGAAACGATCGACGGGAGTCTCGCGAGAGGCTCCCGTTTTCTTCTGGGGGCGAGATGACCCGAATCGAGGAATCTCGAACGACAGGTCCAGGCCCGGGAGTGACCGGCGCGCCGGGAAACGCGTGGCATCACGCGACGGGCGTGCTGGCGCTCGACCGGCCCCGGATCTTCGGGATCGTCAACGTCACGCCCGACAGCTTCAGCGACGGCGGCCGTTTCGTCACGCTCGACGAGGCACGGCGTCACGCCGATCGATTGATCGCCGAGGGCGCCGATGTGATCGACGTCGGCGGCGAGTCCACGCGGCCGCAGGGCGCGAAGACCGTGGACGGCGACGAGGAGCAGCGCCGGGTCGTGCCCGTCATCGAGGCGGTACGTCGCGACCATCCGTCGATGCCGATCTCGATCGATACGACGAAGGCCGCGGTTGCGTACGCCTCGCTCGAGGCCGGCGCGTCGGTCGTCAACGACGTCTCGGCGCTTCGGCTCGACGACGCGATGGCCCGGGTCTGCGCCGCCGCGGGGGCGGGGGTTGTCCTGATGCACTCGCGTGGCGACGTTGCCACCATGGCGACCTACGCCCACGCCACGTACGGCGACGATCCCGTGGGTGAAGTCATCGCGGAATTGCGCGCGGCGGCCGACGTCGCGTTGAACGCCGGTGTGGCCGCGGACCGCATTGTGTTGGATCCGGGCGTTGGATTCTCCAAGAAAAGCGAAACCTCCATCGCCGCGTTGTCCGAGCTTCCGCGTCTCGTCGCGCTGGGATATCCGGTGCTCGTCGGCGCGTCGAGAAAACGTTTCATCGGCGAGATCACCGGCGTCGCCGAGCCGAGCGAGCGCGTCGCCGGCACGGTCGGCGCGAACGTCGCGGCGCTGTTGCGAGGCGCGCGTGTGTTTCGTGTGCACGACGTGAAGCCGTCGCGCGACGCGCTCGACGTCGCATGGGCGATTCTGCGAAGCGGGGACCTGCGGGGCGCAGCAGGCGTCGCATGGTGAGCCTGTTCGAGCAGTTCCGCCTTTTGCATCCCGGTTGGCGCGACGTGTTCCAGATCGGGATCGTCGCGTTCGTCATCTATCGTGTGCTGCTGTTGATTCATCGCACGCGCGCCCTGCAGGTGCTCGTGGGGTTGCTGCTGTTGGTCGTGAGCTACGGCGTCGCGTTCATGTTGCAGCTCGGCGTAATCCTCTATCTGCTGACCGTCGTCTCGAGCTACGCCGTCATCGCGCTCATCGTCGTCTTTGCGCCGGAGATCCGCGCCGTGCTGGCGCAGCTCGGGCGTTCGCGTTTCTCACGCGTCTTCGGCCGCATGAAGGAGGCCGAGGTCGGCGATCGTGTCTCAGAGGCGATCGAGCGTCTCAGCCGAAAGGGCGTCGGCGCGATCATCGCCATCGAGCGCGAGGTTTCGCTCGATGAGTACGTGCATTCCGGCTCGGAGATGCAGGCCAAGGTGTCGGCCGATTTGCTTACGACCATCTTCACGCCCCACTCGCCGCTGCACGACGGCGCGGTCATCATTCGTGGCGATACGATCGTCGGTGCCGCCTGCATCCTGCCGCTCTCGCAGGCGTCGATGATCGACCGGTCGCTCGGCACGCGGCATCGAGCTGCGCTGGGTCTCACCGAAGAGACCGATGCGCTCGTGTTCGTCGTGTCGGAACAAACGGCGGCGATCGCCGTCGCGTCGGGTGGACGTCTGTGGCGTGAATTCGCGCCGTCGCAGGTGCGCGAGCTCGTGGCGGGCCGTCCGCTGCGCGAGGTCGCTGTCGAGGCAGGAGTCGCCGTCCCGTCGTGACGGCGACTCGCGCGGCGCTCATCGCCGCTGCTTCGCTCGCGATCGTCTACCTCGCCACCCTCGCGCCAGGGGTCACGTTCTGGGATGCCGGCGAGTTCATCGCCGCCGCCCACAGCCTTGGCATCCCGCATCCCCCCGGCACGCCGCTCTTCGTCGTACTCTTGAGCGCCTGGGCGAAGCTGTTTGGATTCCTGCCATTCGCCGCAGCGACGAACCTCTTCTCGAGCGCGTGCACCGCCGCCGCTGTGGGGCTCACAGCCTTTTGGATCGCGCGCGTGACGGGCGAGCCGCTCGCGGGACTCGCCGCGGGCATAGCCGCCGGCGCGATGTCCACGGTTTGGCAGAACGCCACCGAGACAGAGGTGTACGCGGCGTCGCTCCTGCTTTCAGTCGCCGCGATTGTCGCCGCCGACCGGGCGGGACGAACGGGCGATGCACGCTTCGCGCTGCTGACGGCGTATTTCCTCGCGCTCGCCGTGCCGGTACATCTGAGCGCGCTCGTCGCGGCGCCGGTTGCCGTGCAGCTCGCGGCCAGTCGAGCAGACGGATTCGATCGGCGCACGGCGCTCATTCTCTCCGGCGTGAGCGTGGCGACGGCGGGCGTGGGACGAATGTCGGCGTGGGTCGTCGCGGCGGGCGTGGCCATGATCGCTCTCGCCGTCGCGTTTCGTCGGCCCACGCTCGACCGAGGAGACTCACGCCGCGCGCTCGGGCCATTCGCCGCGGTCCTCATCGTCGGCGTCGCGATGTCGGCCCTCGCGTTCCTCATCGTCCGATCGCGATTCGATCCCGCGATCAACCAGGCGAATCCTCGTACGTGGAGCCAACTCGCGTACACGGTCGCGCGACGACAGTACGACGTCGCGGGTCTTTGGCCGAGGCGAGCTCCGATTTGGCTGCAGCTGGCGAACTGGTTCGAGTACGCCGACTGGCAGTGGGCGCTTCGACTCGCGCCAAGCGTGATCCCGAACGTGTGGCGCGTGGTGGCGACGAGCCTTTTCGCCGGGCTCGGATTTGCCGGAGCGGTTTGGCATCGCCGGCGCGACCGTCGCACGTGGACGGCGGTGCTGCTGCTCTTTCTGTGCGGCTCACTCGGTGTGATCGCCTACTTGAATCTCCGCGCGGGGCGCACGTTCGCGTGGTCCTTCATCACCGACGACGCCGCGCACGAGGCGCGCGACAGAGACTACTTCTTCACGCTCGGATTCTGGGCGTGGGGGATCTGGGCGGGTGTCGGCGCCGTCGCTTTGGCGCAGCGCGTATCGCGGCCGTGGATCGGAGTCGCGGTCGGCGCGCTCCCCATCGTTCTCAATTGGAGCGTGGTGAATCGCCGCGTCGAGCCAGAGGCGAGCCTCCCGCGCGAAACCGCGCGACAATTACTCGAGCCATTGCCTCGTCGGGCGGTGCTCTTCGTCGAAGGTGACAACGACACCTACCCGCTTTGGTACGCCCAGCAAGTCGAGGGTGAACGTCGCGACGTCACCGTGGTGACGCTCCCTCTTCTCAATGCCCCGTGGTACATGGAGGAGCTGCGTCGTCGCTACGGACTGGGTGTGGCCACCAACGCGGCGGACCCGACGGCGGCGACGCGGCTGGCGGCCGACGCCGTCGCGCAGAATCGCCCGATCGCAGCCGCCAACACACTCTCGTCGAGCGAACGGCTGGCAATCGCTCGGCGATGGCGCGTCGTGGGCCTCGTTGCGCTGGCCGAACCGGAGTCGGCCGAGGTCTCGGACGCCCCGTCCGACATCTCGTTCGACACGGTTGCGCTCCGACGCGTGGCGCGATCGATCGGCGAGTGGCGGCTCGGGCGCCCTGCACGCGGCGGCCCGGACTCGATACACGAGTACTTTCTGCGTTTGTTCTCTTGCCCCTCCCGGTTGCTCGAAGGGGCGGCCGCGCCGCCGAGTGCTTCTCTTGATTCGCTCTGTAACCTCCGGTAGCTTGCTACGTTATGCCGTTTCCTGACCTCCCGGACCGGCTTCGCGAAGTCCGAGACCGAATCGAAGCGGCAGTGCGACGTGGTGGTCACGGTCAGCAGGTTACGATCGTCGCAGTAACCAAGACGCATGGCCCCGATGCCGTTCAGTCGGCTTGGGAAGCGGGTCTCGCTGACGTGGGCGAGAACCGTGTGCAGGAAGCCCTCCCGAAGATGGATCTCGTTTCAGCGCCGGTTCGTTGGCATCTGATTGGACACCTTCAGCGCAACAAGGTGAAATACCTGCCGCGCTTCGATCTCTTGCACGCCCTCGATAGTTCCCGCCTCGCCGATGCGGTCAACACGCTGGGGCTGGAATCCGGTCGCCCGGTCGATGCCCTCGTCCAGGTGAACGTCGTCGCCGAGGAGTCCAAGGGCGGGTTCGGACCTGGGGACGTCGCGGCCGAGGGGGAGCATCTGTCGAAACTCGAAGGGATCCGCATACGGGGCATCATGACGATGGCCCCGCTGGACGCTGACGAGGCGACCCTCAGGCGCGTCTTTGCTGGTGCACGCGCGGCGCGGGATGAGCTTCGTGCGGCCGGTCACGACGCGACGGCGCTATCGATGGGCATGTCCAACGATTTCGAAGTAGCCATCGAAGAGGGCGCGACGCACGTCCGATTGGGAACGATTCTCTTCGGAGCCAGACCTGTATGATGGACGAAACCTTCCACCTCACACCGCTCGACGTTCGCCGCTACGAGTTCGGCAAAGCGATCCGCGGCTACGATCCCGAGCGAGTCAACCAGTTCCGCGACCAAGTCGCCGAGGAGCTGGAACGCTTGTCGCGCCTCAACCAGGAGCTCGAAGCCAAAGCAAAAGGCTTCCACGAGCAGCTCCGCGCGTTCCGCGAACGCGACAAAGCGATCAACGAGGCACTGGTCTCGGCGCAGCAGCTCCGCGGCGACATCCGCGAGCAGGCCGACAAGGAGGGACAGCTCATCATCCGAGAGGCCCGCGCCGAGGCGGACCGTATCATCGAGGACGCGCGCGGCGAGATTCGCCGGATGCAGGAAGGCGTCGCGGGCCTCGAGCACTCGCGCCGCGCGTATCTCGCGCAGCTGCGCTCGATGGTCGAACGCCACCTCGCGGAGATCGCCGCCGCCGAGCAGACGAACCTCGACGGCCTGCGCCGGGACGGGATGCCCGTTTCGCCGGTTCGCGCCGTTTCGCCGATCAAGGGATGACGCTCGCGGCTCCGGTTGTACCGACGGCGCCGCATGCGGCGCCGGGCGCTCAACTATTAGAGGCTGCCGAAGACGCGGCTCGCGTCATTCGCGCGCGGTTCTCGGCACGCCCGGACGCGGCGATCATCCTCGGGACTGGGCTCGGCCGTCTCGCGATGGAGATCGAGAGCCCGGTGGCCATTCCCTACGAAGACATTCCCGGCTTTCCCGCCTCCACGGTCGAGTCGCACGCGGGGCGTCTGCTGTGCGGCACGCTAGGTGCCAGGACCGTGGTCGCGATGCAGGGGCGCTTTCATCGATATGAAGGGTATTCCTCGCAGCAGGTCGCTTTTCCAGTTCGCGTGCTGCATGCACTCGGCGCGGACACGCTGTTCGTGTCGAACGCGTGCGGCGGATTGAATCCGCTCTGGAGCGCCGGCGACCTGATGCTCATCACTGACCACGTGAACTTGCTCGGCGACAGTCCTCTCGTCGGTCCGAACGACGACCGTCTCGGTCCGCGGTTCCCGGACATGTCGGCGCCGTATGACCCGGCGCTTTCGGCGCTCGCCCGCCGCGTCGCGGCGGACGAAGGGATCGCGCTGCGCGAAGGCGTCTACGTGGCGGTCGTGGGGCCGAATCTCGAGACGCGGGCGGAGTATCGTTTCCTGCGCGCGATCGGCGCCGACGTCGTCGGAATGTCGACCGTACCGGAAACGATCGTCGCGGTGCACTCGGGCATGCGCGTGCTCGGGCTTTCGATCATCACCGACATGTGCGATCCGGACGCGCTCGAGCCGGCGACGGTGGAGAAGATCATCGCCGTCGCCAACGGCGCCGAGCCGGCGCTGACGACGCTCGTGCGTCGCGTCCTGGAGCGCATGTGACCGCGCCGAGCCTGACGCGATACCAACCACTGCCACCCGACCGCCCGGCGGACGACGTCGAGCGCGAGCTGCTCGCGCGTTGGGAGGACGAGGATCTTTTCACGCGCGCGCTCGAGGCACGCAACGGCGCGCCGAACTTCGTCTTCTTCGAAGGGCCGCCGACGGCCAACGGCCGGCCGGGCATCCATCACGTTTTCTCGCGCACGATCAAGGATCTCTTCTGCCGGTATCGCGCGATGAAAGGCTATCGCGTCGCGCGCAAGGCGGGGTGGGACACGCACGGACTGCCGGTCGAGATCGAGGTCGAAAAGCAGCTCGGCATCAGCGGCAAGCAGCAGATCGAGTCGCTCGGCGTGGCCGAGTTCAACCGCCTCTGCCGGGAGAGCGTGTTCAAGTACCGCTCCGATTGGGAGAAGCTGAGTGCCCGCATGGCCTACTGGCTCGACTACGAGCATCCGTACGTCACCTATCACAACGAGTACGTCGAGAGCGTGTGGTGGGCTCTGAAGACCCTGTTTGACAAGAATCTGCTCTATCGCGGGCACAAGATTCTGCCGTACTGCTCGCGGTGCGGCACCGCGCTGTCCAGCCACGAGCTGTCGCTCGGCTATCGCGAAGACGAAGACCCGAGCATCTACGTCGCGCTCGATCTCGTCGAGGAACCGAGTGAGCGCGACGCCACGCTCCATCCAACGGTCGGCCGTCGCATCCTCGTCTGGACGACGACGCCGTGGACGCTCGTCTCGAATACCGCGCTCGCCGTTCACCCGGATCTCGAGTACGTGGAGCTGGTGCGGCGCGAAGAAGGCAAGGATAAGAGAACGCTCATCCTTGGCGAGTCGCGCGTGCGCGCGGCGCTGGGCGAGGACTACGAGAATCGCTGGGAGTCGGTGCGGCGCATCAAGGGCGCGGACCTCGTGGGCCGCCGCTACAAGCGGCCGCTCGACTGGGTCGAGTTTCCGCCCGAAGGCGAGCACGAGATCATAGTAGGCGAACACTTCGTTTCCGCCGACGATGGCAGCGGCGTCGTGCACATGTCGCCGGCATTCGGCGCGGACGACTACGCGGCGGGCAAGCGAAACAATCTGGCGTTCATCCAGCCGGTCGGACTGCGCGGTGAATTCCCGTCGTCGATGCCGCTCGTCGGCGGCTTGTTCGTGAAGGACGCGGACGATCTGATCATCGAAGAGCTGAAGCGTCGCGGCGTGTTGTTCAGGTCGGGGCGCATCTCGCACCAGTATCCGCATTGCTGGCGCTGCGGCACGCCGCTCATCTACTACGCGCGCACGTCGTGGTTCGTGCGCACGACGGCGTATCGCGACGCGATGATGGCGCGCAACGCGCGCGTCGACTGGCATCCGCCGGCCGTGGGCGAAGGGCGCTTCGGCGAATGGCTGTCGAACAACATCGACTGGACCATCTCCCGCGACCGCTATTGGGGCACGCCGCTCCCTGTGTGGATCTGCGAGCGTGAACCGTCGCACGTCGAGTGCATCGGGTCGTTCGCCGATCTGAGCGCGCGATCCGGCGAGCACCTCACCGCCGAATTCGACCCACACAAGCCGAACGTCGATCGCTACACATGGTGCTGCGCGTCACCTGGATGCGGCGGCACGATGCGCCGCGCGCCGGAGGTCATCGACACCTGGTTCGACTCGGGCTCGATGTCGTTCGCCCAGTGGCACTATCCGTTCGAGAACCGCGACAAGATCGCCGACCAGTTCCCCGCGGACTTCATCGCCGAGGGCGTCGACCAAACGCGCGGCTGGTTCTACTCGCTGCTCGCAGTCGCAACCGGCCTCGGTGATGCGCTCCCGAACAACGCAGGCCCGTCCGGCGGCGCCAACGCGGTCACGAACGTCGCCTCGCCGTACCGCGCGGTCGTCGTGAACGACCAGGTGCTCGACGCCGAAGGCAAGAAGATGTCGAAGAGCGTCGGCAACGTCGTCGACCCGATGGCCGTGATGTCACGCCACGGGGCGGACGCGGCGCGCTTGTTCTTCGTCGCGTCGAGCGCCGTGTGGGTGGAGCGCAAGTTCGACGAGAAGATTCTCGCCGAGCAGGCGGGTCGCTTCCTGCGCACGCTGAAGAACGTGTACAGCGGGATCTTCGCGCAGTACGCGAACTTCGGCTGGAATCCATCCGACGCGGATCCGCCGGTCGAAGCGCGGCCGGCGCTCGACCGCTGGATGATCAGCCGCCTTGCGCGCCTGGAGCGGACCGTCGACGACGCGCTCGCCGCGTACGACGCGACCGCCGCGTCGCGCGCGATCATCGAGTTCGTCGACGACGACGTCGCCAACTGGTATGTACGGCTGAGCCGCTCGCGATTCTACGACGTCGAGGGCGACGAGAATCGCGCCGCGTTCGCCACGCTGCACGAGGTCCTCGTTTCGGTATGCCGGCTGTTGGCGCCCATCGCCCCGTTCGTGAGCGATTGGATCCATCGTGAGCTGACGGGCGAGTCGGTGCATCTGGCGCCGTTCGTTGCGCCGCGCGGTGCGGTGACGACTGAGCTGGACGCGCCCATGGAAGCAGTCCGGAACCTCGCCCGCCTAGGGCGGGCGGCTAGGGAAGAGGTCGGCATCAAGGTCCGGCGCCCGCTAGCCCGGATGGTCTGCGTCGCGCCGGGCGTCGCGGAATCGGCCCTCGTCCCGCTCGTCCCACTGCTGGCGTCGGAGCTCAACGTCAAACGAGTAGATTTCGCGACCTCCGCGGACGAGCTCGTGACGCTCCATCCGAAACCGAATTTCAAGGCGCTGGGTAAGAGGTTCGGCAAGAGCACGCCGTTGGCCGCGGAAGCGACCAACCTGCTTACAAGCGACCGGCTCCGTGCGTTCGAGCACGGAGAGCCGTTGGTCATTAGCGTTGGGGGGCAGTCGCACAACCTGACGCTTGACGATGTGACGATCATTCGTCGGGCGTCGGGCGACCTCGTGGTTCAGGAGGACGGCGGGTTCTTCGCTGCGATCGATCCGGCGGTGACGCCGGAGCTGGAGCTCGAGGGATACGCCCGCGAGCTGGTTAGCCGGGTACAGCGCATGCGAAAGGAGGCTTCGTTCGCGGTCAGCGACCGAATCACGCTGGCCATTGGTGGGGGAAGCGATGTGCACGCTGTCGTTCGCGCTCATCGCGCGTGGATAGCGGACGAAACGCTGGCGACCGACATCGTGTTGGTGGATTCGCCGAGCTCCGGCGACGCCAACGCGGGCATGACGCCGGTCGATCTCGACGGAATGACGGCCTTCGTGGCCATTACCAGGATACCGTAGCAATGGCAACCGCGAACAGCGCGAAGAAGGTGAAGGGGCTGAGCAAGAAGATGCTTCAGCATTTCGAGAAGCGTCTGCTCGACGAGCGAAGGCGAGTCCTCAAGGAATTGGGCCGCGCCGACGAAGCGTTCGGCGCCACGCCGCAATCGGCGGACGGCGACCTGAGCAGCTACTCGTTCCACATGGCGGACCAAGGTACCGATGCGATGGAGCGCGAAAAGGCGTTCCTTTTCGCGAGCCAAGAAGGCCGGTTCCTGTGGCATATCGACGAGGCGCTTCGCCGCCTCTATCGTGATCCGGACAACTTCGGCAAGTGCCACCAGTGCGGCAACGAGATTGCGTACGATCGACTCGACGCACTACCACACGCACGCTACTGCATCAACTGCAAGCAGCGCGAGGAAGATGCAAAGAAGTAACGGAAGTACCGAACACGGGAACGCGGGACTCTTCTGGCCGGTGCTGTGCACGATCGCAGCGGTGGACTTCGGCACGAAGTACCTCGCCGCGCGGCGGCTCCTGCCGCAGGGACTCCCTCACGAAGTGTTCGGCGATTGGGTTCGATTCACGCTGGTGCGCAATCCAGGCGCGGCGTTCGGATTGCACCTCGGCTCGCAGTCGCGATGGATCTTCATGGCGCTGACGATCGTGGCGTTGGTGATCCTCGGGTTTCTGTACACGTCGACGCGTCGCGGCGACGCCATGCGCTCGATGGCGCTGGCGATGGTCTGCGGCGGCGCCATCGGCAACCTGATCGACCGCATCACGTCGCGGGTCGGCGTGGTGGATTTCATCGACATCGGGTTCGGCGATTCGCGATGGCCGACGTTCAACGTCGCCGACATGGCGGTGAGCATCGGCGCTTTTGTGCTCGCCTGGGTCCTGTGGGGTGAGGATGCCGAAACGCAGGCCGCGGGCGCTCCGACGCCCGTTCCGGTTTCAGCCGACACGCGCGAGCTCTCGTAGCATTTCCCGCACGACATCCGGTACGACATGAACGCTTCGCGATCGAGAAACAGCCTCGTGTTCTGGACCGCGGCTGTTTCGGTCGTCGTGCTCGACTTCATCACCAAGAAGCTCGTCGTCGCCAAGCTGCTCGAAGGCGTGCCGAGTCGCATCATCGGCGACGTCGTCCGCTTCAGGCTCGCGTTCAACCCCGGCGCCGCCTTCAGCATGTCGGTCGGCGACAAGTCGCGCTACTTCTTCGGCGGACTCGCCGTCGTCGCGCTCGTCGTGCTCTGGTGGCTCTATCGATCGACGAAGAGCGGCGACTGGGTTCGCGTGCTCGCGCTGGGCCTGGCGTGGGGCGGCGCCGCCGGCAATCTCGTCGACCGGCTTCGCGGCAGCCGAGGCGTCGTCGATTTCATCGATATCGGGGTCGGCAACGTTCGCTTCTGGACGTTCAACGTCGCGGACTCCGCGGTGACGATCGGCGCGATCACGCTCGCGTTCATCCTCTGGCGCGAGGACCGCGAGAAACTCGCGCTGGCCGCGGGCGAAGCGGCCATGCGCGATCAGCCCATGCGAGATCAATCCTCCCCCGGAGCGCAGTGACGGAAAGCGGGCGCCGGCGCTTCGACTCGCCGGACGACGCGCCGCGCCTCGATCTCCTGGTCGCGCAGCACCTCGGGATCTCCAGAAATCAGGCCGCGACCTTGATCGCCAACGGGCAGGTGCTCGTCGGCGGTCGGCGAGAACGCGCGAGCTACCGCGCGACGAGCGGGGAGCGGATCGACGTCGACGTGCCGCCGCCGGCGACCCGCCCCGTGCTCGGCGAATCGATTCCGCTCGCGGTGGTGTTCGAGGATGACGACGTCCTCGTCATCGACAAGCCGGCGGGGATGGTCGTGCATCCGGCGCCGGGCAACTGGTCCGGCACGCTCGTGAACGCGCTAAAGGGGCGAGGAACGTCCCTGTCAGCCGGGTCGGACAGTGGGCGCGAAGGCATCGTCCACCGCCTCGACAAGGAGACCTCCGGCCTCCTCCTCGTGGCAAAAAGTGACCGCGCTCACAAAGTGCTCGGAGCCGCACTCCAGGCCCGCCAAATCGTCCGCCGATACGCGGCCCTGACCTGGGGCCATTTGGCCCAGGATCGGGTCACGATCGACAGGCCTGTTGCACGGGATCCCCGAGACCGAAAGCGCATGGCGGTCGTCTCTACAGGACGGCCGGCGAGGACGGATCTCACACGGCTCGCGCGCTTCGACTCCGCCGACCTGTTGCGGGCGCACCTGCACTCCGGTCGCACGCATCAGATCCGGGTGCACGTCGCGTCGATCGGCCATCCGGTCGTTGGTGACGACACTTATGGCGGTGGCGGTGGTCGCAAGCTCGTGGGCCTCCCGCCGCGACGTCACTTCCTGCATGCGGCCTGGCTGATCTTCAGGCACCCGGTGTCCGGGGACCTGGTGGATCTGCGCTCGCCGCTGCCGGAAGAGCTCCACCGGGCTCTCGGAGTCGCCGCCGGCTCCGAGCCAATCGCCGCAGACTCAGACCCACTCGATCGCTTTGACTTCTATCGCGTCGACCCCTGACACCACGCTCACCTCCGCGCTGACATTCCGCGCGGGGAAGACGGTGTTTGGTGCCGATGGCGCGGACGTGAGAGAGCTGATCCCGATGGGCGAGATCACCCGTCTCCCGGGCGCACCCGCGTTCGTGCGCGGCTTGATCAATGTCCGCGGCACCATCGTGACGATACTAGACCTGGGGGTCCGGCTCGACCCGTCAGCCGAGCCCGCCACCGAGGGATCCATTCTGCTCGTCCGTCACCGAGACCGCCTCGTCGGGGTAGTGGTGGACGAGGTCGCCGACGTTCGCCAGCTCGAGGTCGACTGCTCGGGCGCGTCGAAGGCGGCGGGAGATCTCGTGCGTGGCGTGGCAACGCTCGACGGCGCACCGCTGGTGGTGCTCGATCTGGCCGCTCTCATTCGCCAAGTGCTGCTGTCCTAGGTCTTCGGGAGGGGAGGCTTTCTTGAATCAACGAGTGTTGGTCTGCGACGACGCCATTTTCATGCGCACCATGGTCGGGGACATTCTCACCCAGGCCGGGTTCGAGATCGTCGGCGAAGCCGAGACGGGACTTCAGGCGGTGGAGAAGTACCGCGAGCTCCGTCCGGACCTCGTGACGATGGACATCGTCATGCCGGACATGGGCGGCATCGATGCCGTGCGCGAGATCTGCAAGTTCGACCCCGGCGCGAAGATTCTCATGTGCAGCGCCATGGGGCAGCAGGCGCTCGTCGTCGAAGCGATCCAAGCCGGCGCGAAGGACTTCGTCGTCAAGCCGTTCCAACCCAGTCGCGTTCTCGAAGCGGTTCAACGCGTCCTCGGCTAAGCACGGACGTCCTCGTGCGACCCCAGCGCCGTGGATAACCGCGAATACGCGCAGCTCTTTCTCACCGAGAGCCGAGAGCACGTCGCCGCCGTCAATCAATCGCTGCTGCAACTCGAGCGCGATTCGACCGGTCCCGGCGCTGCCTCGGCGGTCGGTGAGATTTTTCGCGCCGTCCACACGATCAAAGGAATGGCCGCGACGATGGGCTACTCGCCCGTCGCCGATCTCGCGCACGAGCTCGAGACGGTTCTCGACTGCGTGCGCCGCGGCGAGTTGTCGATCGAAACGACGATCATGGACACGCTGTTCCGCTCCGCCGACGTGCTCGAGCAGGCCGTCGAGGCGGCGGTCGCGGGACGCGAGGGCGAGACCGTTCCGCCGGATCTCATCGCCGCGCTCCGCGCGCTGACCGCGGCTCCGGGCGCGGCGCCCGTCGCGCCCCCATCCGCGTCGCCGCCGCCGTCCGAGACGTCCGGAAAAATCGGAGAGTTGGTGCGGATCTCGTTGCAGCCGGAAACACCGCTTCGCGGCGTGCGCGCGTTCCTGATCGTGCAAGCGTTGGCGACGCTCGGCGAGATCGTTTCGACGGCACCGGCGATCGCCGCCCTGCAGAACGAGGACTTCGACAACGAGTTTTCGGTGCGGCTCGTGACGTCGCAACCGGCGGCGGAGATCGAACGCGTCGCCCGCGCCGTCGGCGACGTCCTCGACGTTCAGATCGGCGAGCCGCGCGCGTCGGGCGCGTGGGCCGCGCCGACGCCGGCTTGGGGAATGCCGGCACTCACGATGACGCCGGCGCACGACATGGCGGCGTTGTCGGCGATGACGCTCACGCCCGCGCAGGGAATCCCCGCCGCCCCGAGCGGCGACGCGAGATCGGAGACGGGGCGCGTGCGCTCGGTGCGCATCGACGTGCGCCGTCTCGACGCGCTGATGAACCTCATCGGTGAGCTGGTGATCGCCCGCGGGCGCCTCACCCAGCTCGCGACCGAGCTCGGCGACCTGCCGCTGGAAGAAACGGTCATGCAGTCGTCGCGGCTGATCACCGAGTTGCGCGACGAGATCACGGCGAGCCGCATGGTTCCCGTGTCGCAGGTGTTCGACCGGTTCCCGCGCGTCGTGCGCGACGCGGCGCGCGCCGTCGGCAAGCCGGTCGAGTTCGTGATCGAGGGAAAGGACATCGAGCTCGATCGGTCGATGCTCGACGAGATCGCCGACTCGCTCGTGCACTTGCTGCGCAACGCGGTGGACCACGGCATCGAGCCGGCCGACGCGCGCGCCGCCGCCGGAAAGCCGGCGGTCGGACGCCTCGTGCTCAGCGCGGTCCGCGACCGGTCGGCGGTCGTGATCAAAGTCAGCGACGACGGAAAAGGCATCGACCGCGAGCGCGTCCTCGAGCGCGCGAAGCGCGACGGTCTCGTCGATGCGGCGAAGACCGACCTCACCGAGGACGAGCTGCTTCGCCTCCTGGCGCGCCCCGGCTTTTCGACGGCGGAAAAGGTGACGGGCCTTTCCGGCCGCGGCGTGGGCGTCGACGCCGTCTACACGAAAGTGCGCGCGCTCGGCGGCGCGATGGACATCCGGTCGGTGCCGGGGCAGGGAACGACGGTGCTGATCCGGCTGCCGCTGACGCTCGCCATCATGCGCGCGCTCCTGGCGCGCGTCGGGGGCGAGACCTACGCGATCCCGCTCGCGCACGTGAGCGAGACGGTCGAGCTGGTGCCCGACGTCTTGCGGACGGTCAAAGGAAAAGAAGTCCTGCTCGCGCGGGACGAAGTGCTGCCGCTGCTTCGGTTGCGGTCGTTGGTCGGTCTCCCGGCGTACACGGCGGCGACGGAGATCGATCTCGAGCACGTCGTGGTGATCGACCTTGGCGACCGCCGGGCCGGTCTCGTCATCGACGAGCTCACGGGGCAGGAAGAAATCGTGGTCAAACAGTATGACGCGGTCCGCGACGGTCCGCCGTTCTTCGGGGGCGCGACGCTTCTCGGCGACGGCCGGCCGTCCCTCATTGTCGACGTCAGCAGCCTCCTTTAAAGGACTCGTATGGAAGACCTCATGGCATTGAAGGAGCTGCAACTCGACGCGCTCCGCGAAGTGGCGAACATCGGCGCGGGACACGCGGCGACCGCGCTGTCGCAGATGATCGGCGAGACGATCATGATCAGCGTGCCGACGATCAACGTCGCGAAGCTGGAAGAGGTGCCGCCGCACATCACGACGCCCGACGAGCCGGTCGCCGCCGTGTTGATGCACATGCTCGGCGACCTCACCGGCCGCACGTTGCTCGTGTTCCCGCGGCGCACGGCGCTGCGTCTCGCCGAGCTGCTGCTCCGCCGCCGGGAGACGACCGACGACTTTTCGGTCATGCAGCAGTCGGCGATCAAGGAGGCGGGCAACATCCTCAGCTCGGCGTACATGAACGCGCTGAGCGATTTCATGGGGATGATGTTGATCCCGTCGCCGCCGTCGCTGGCGATCGACATGTCCGATGCCGTGCTCACGACGACCTACGTCCAGTTCGGCGGCGACAAGGACTTCGTGTTCTGCGTCGAGAGCGAGTTCGTGTTGAACCAGTCCGAGGAGAAGCTGCGCGGCTTCTTCCTCCTTCTGCCCGACACCGCGTCGCTCAGCGCGATTCTCAAGGCGATCCGCGTCGCGTGATCATGTTCCCGGGGTCACCCCTGACGTCGGAACGCGACCGCGAGGTGTTGCGCTCCTTCGCCCGGCGGATCAATCCGTCGGACGCCGGCGCGCACAACAACCTCGGGGTGCTGTACTACAACAAGGGGCTGTACCAGGAAGCCGTCGCCGCGTTCATGAAGGCGCTCGAGCTCGACCACACGATGCAGGTCGCGCAGAAGAACCTCGAGATCGCCTACTTCAACACCGGCTACTACGACACGCGCGTCCCCGAATTGCGCGAGCGCCTGCGGCAATGTCCCGACGACCGCGACGCGCGCTGGGAGCTCGGGCGCACGTTCTCACTCCTCGGCAAGCAGGAAGAAGCTGCCGAGGAGTTTCGCGCTTTGTTGAAGTACGCGCCCAACGACGTCGCCGCGCTATTGCAGCTCGCGCTTGCCGAAAAGAACGCGGGCGACATGGAACGCGCGCAGGAGTGCATCGAGCGCGCGCTGGTCCGCGACCCGGACAGCTCGCTGCTCCGGTTCACGCTCGGCGAGATTCTATATCACAGGGGGCTGAATGAAGATGCCCTCCGCGCGCTCGAGCGCGCGATCGAGCTGAACCCGGAGAATCACGACGCCCTGTACCTCATGGGCTTCGTGCTCGGAGACATCGGACGGCACGAGGATGCCCAGGCGGCGACGCGCCGCGCGATCAAGCTGAACCCGACACTGTCGCGCGCGCACGCCAATCTCTCGCTGGAGCAACAGCGCGCCAGCCGCGACGCGGCGCCGGCGAAGCGAGAGCTGCAGGTGTCGGTCGACGGGCAGCTGGCCCACTACAACCTGGGCCTCGCATTCCGGAGCAAGGGATACTACGCGGAAGCGATGCGCGAGTACGGCGTCGCGCTCGACCGGGGCGAGGACCGCGACCTCGTGCTGCAGGCGATGGCCGAGGTCCACCTTCTGCTGCGCCAGCCGGGCGAAGCGATCGCCCTGTACGACGATCTGCTGCATCGACAGCCCCACAGTCCGAAACTGTGGAACGAGCGCGGCGTCGCGCTGCATCAAGAGGGCCGCTTTGCCGACGCCGAGTCGAGCTACCGTCGCGCGCTCGACGAAGAGCCGTCGTACGCGATCGCGCAGAACAACCTCGGCGTGGCGCTCTATCACGGGGGCTCGGCCGAGGAGTCGCTCGCCGTCTTCGGCGCCGCGCTCGCGCACCGTCCGGAGTTCGTGAAAGCGCGACTCAACCTCGCGCTCCTCGCCAGCCGCGCGAAGAAATTCCAGCAGGCGCTCGACGCCTACCGCACCGTGTTGCGCTCCGCGGCGGAACATCCGGTGGCGTGGAACGGCGTCGGCTTGGTGCTGGCCGAACTGCACAAGTACGAGGAAGCGCGCAACGCGTTCGCCCGGGCCATCCAGGCGCGCCCCGATTTCGCCGAGGCGCACTACAACATGAGCTTCACCTTGTCGAACCTCGGCGACTTCGAGGGCGCGCTTCGCGAGACCAAGCGCGCCCTCGAGCTGGACCCGTACTACGTCCCCCAGAAGTTCGAGCTGGCGATGGACGTGGAGTACGAGGATCCCGACCTCACCGTCACGCCGGACCTGGGTGGCGCGCATCAGACCGAGGAGGTCGTCGCCGATTTCGACTTCGATCCGGGGTCGCTCGACACGCTGTTCACCGAGCTCGTTCCCGGAACCGCGGCTCAGACGGAAGCGCCCGTCGCCAGACACGCGAGCGACACGTCGCCGTTCTCGATGGCATCGGACTATCTGTCGAAAGGCTACTACGATCGCGCGTCGGTCGAGATCAACCGCGCGCTGTCGCGCGGCCACGACCGGGCCGAAGGGATGACCCTCCTCGGCGACGTCTTCGCCAAGCAGGGACTGTTCGGCGAGGCGCTCGAGCGCTATCGCGCCGCGCTCTCGCTCGACCAGGAGCGCTCGTCGGCGCTCGCCGGTGAAGCGTTGGCTTTGTTGCGGCTCGGCCGCGCCAGCGAGGCGCGCCCCATCGCGCAGCGGCTCGTCGACCGCGATCCCACCGACGTCGACGCGCTGCTGCTCGCGGCGGCCGCCTGCGCCGACGCCGGAGATCCGGCGTCGGCGATCGAGCTGCTGGCGCGCGCGCGACGCGTCGCGCCGCGCCGCGCCGACGTGTTGCTCCGCACCGGCGACATCGCGAAGTCGATCGGCGACGTCGACGGCGCGATCGACATGTACCGGGCGGCGCTCGACCTCGACGCGGATTTCGCCGTCGTGCGCTTCCGCCTGGCCGAGCTGCTCCAGTCGCAGGGACGCGATCGCGAAGCCGAGCGGGAGCTCGTCGCGGCGCTCGACGCCGTGCCGACGTACGCCGAAGCGACCCTCGCGCTCGCCGAGCTGCGGCGCCGATTCGGCCGCCCGGGGGACGCGATGCCGCTGCTCATCGAGCTGCTGCACCGCGATCCGTACAACTTCGACGCGCTCATCGCGCTCGGCGAAGTGCTCATGGAACTGTCGCGGCATCGCGACGCCGGCCTGGCGTTCGGACGCGTGCTGCGCTTCGACCCGGACAACGTGGGCGCGGTGTACTTCGACGGCAAGCTCCTCGCCGAGCAGCACCGGTTCCGCGAAGCGTCCGACCGTTGGCGCAAGGTGATCGCGCTCGATCCCGGGTCGGCATTTGCCCGGCGCGCGCGGCGAGATCTGCGCAGCGCGTCCGATCTGCAACGCATCCTCACTCTGCGGGCGAGCTGACGATGGCGATCGAAGGCCCACTTCGCGAGCTCGGCATCCACGACGTCTTCCAGCTGCTCGACTTGAGCCGGAAGACGGGGATGCTCTGCGTGTCGTCGAAGCTGCGCGAGGACGAAGGCGTCGTGCACTTCGACGACGGGCGCGTCGTGCACGCGTCGATCCGCAGCAAGAGCGTGCCGATCGAGCTCGTGCTCCTGGAAGCGGGACGGATCACGCAGGCCGACCTCGACCACGCGCACAGCGCCGGCGGCGACGCGCGGGGCGGCGACCTCACCATCGTCGACTCACTCGTGCGCGTCGGCGCGATCACACAGCGCGAGCTGGAGCGACAACTCCGCTTGCAGATCGAGAGCGTGGTGTTCGAGCTCATGTCGTGGCGCGAAGGCTTCTTCTCCTTCGAGGAGCGGGCGCGGAAAGCGTTGCCCCACGACACGCGCATCGCCGTGTCGACCGAATCGCTGTTGATGGAAGGGGCGCGGCGCATCGACGAGTGGTCGCGCATCGCCGACGTCGTGCCGAGCGTCGACGTCGTCCCCGAGCTGGCGCCGGTGGCCGACGACCGGGCGGGCGACGGCGCGGGCGGACCAACGCTCGATCTGCTGCCACACGAGTGGCAGGTCCTCACGATGATCGACGGCGATCGCGACCTGCGGGCGATCGCCGCGCTGCTCGGCCGCGACGAATTCGAGACTGCCAAGATCGCGTACGGACTGGCGACGACCGGCGTCGTGGCGATCCGGCGTGCACCGGAGCCGTCGCCCATGCCGGCGCCGCCCGATACGTTGGACTTCTTGCCGACCGGCGTCGCCGCGCAGGTGAGCGCGGCGCGCGCGGCGGTCGAGCAACTGCTGCGGCGCGCGCCGACGGGCGTGGTTGCGCCCGAGGCTCGCGACGCAGTCGAGGCGCTCGCGCGGCTCGAACGTGTGCTTGCGGTGAACGTCAATGGCTGACGACGTCCGCCGTTGGAGCGAAGAGCTCGCGCGCGAGCCGGGGAGCCTCGTGTTCCTCCAACTCGGTGACGCGCTGCGCCGGCAGCAGCAGCTCGATTTGGCGCACAAGGTGGCGCTCCGCGGTCTCGAGCGGCATCCGCACAATGCCGACGCGCACGACCTTCTCGCGCGGATCGCCGTGGACCGTCGCGACTTCGCTCGCGCGCGGGACGAATGGAACGCGGTTCTGCGTCTCGTGCCCGGCCACCCCGGCGCGCTCAAAGGGCTCGGCTATCTGAGCTTCCAGCAGGGGCGCGTGGACGACGCCGAGCGCTATCTCACGGATGCGGCGGCGACCGACGGGACCTCCGTCGCGAGCGCGCTGCGCGCGGTCCGCCATGCCTCGGGCAGCTACGCGGCGATCGCCGTCAACGCGGCCGCGAACCCGGCCGCGAACCCGGCCGCGAACCCGGCCGCGTACGTGCCGCCGGAGCGCACGAACGATTCACGCCGGTTGTTCGCGACGCTGCTCGTGGACGACGGACAGACTGCGCTTCTGCTCGACGCGAATGGACTGGTGCTTGCCGGCGTGTACATCGACGCGCAGGGCGCCGACGTGTCGCAGGACGTGGGGGCGCAGCTCAGCGGCATCTCGGACGAGGTGCGCCGATCGACGAAATACCTCGACGTCGGCGAGTGGCGCTCGATCACGTTCGAGACTCGCGGAACGGTCGTCGCCATGTCGCCGAGCGAGGACGGCGGGCTGCTGGTCGTCGCGGCGTCGAAGGTCACCCCGCTGGGCCTTCTCCGGCGCCTGCTGGATCGGTGTTCGGTCCGCGCGTCGGCGTGGTTGCGGAAGGGTGCGGCGGACGGGGACGGGAAGGTGACCCAATGAGCGCGTCGCTCCGCCCCGTCCTCGAAACCCTCACACGCCAGCGTGGCGTGCGGGCGAGCTTGATCGTCTCGGAAAAAGACGGTCTCGTGATCGATTCCAGTCTCCGGTTCGGCCAGGATGGCGAGCGCGTAGCGGCGCTCGCCGCATCCGTGTATCGCAAGGCGCGTTTGTCGGCGAAAGCCGCCCAGCTGGGGGCGGTGACGTTCTTGCAGCTCGACGCGGAACGGGGCCGCATTTGCGTCGCCGGCGCGGGGACCGACCTCGTGATCGTGACGGTGGCCGACCCCGCGGCGAACGTGGGGCTGATTCGGATGGAACTGTTCAAGGCCCTGGAGCTGATCGCATGAAAATCGCCGCCGTCGAGCCGTGGGTCGAAGCGCCGCTCAGGCGCTTCGTCGACGACGCGCGCGCGCGGCTCGCGCTGCTGCTCCATCCCACGGGGCAGGTGCTGGCGCAGGCCGGCTTCACGCGCGAAGTGGACGTGATGACGGCGTGCGCGCTGGCGTCGGCGGTCCACGCGACGGCGGGAGAGCTGGGGCGCCAGGTCGACGGTCGCGCGTTCGGCGGCCTGCACTTCGGCGGCCAGGAGAAGCAGATGTATCTGGCGCCGCTCGAGACGTCGCGCGGTTCGTACATCTGCTTCACGGTCTTCGGCGAGGACACGTCGCTTGGCCTGATCCGGATCTACTTCGAGGAGCTCGTCCGGGAGCTGGCGGCGGCGTCGCTGGAGGCGCCGCCCGCGCCCACGGCGGCCCTGGCCGGCGGCTTCGAGGCCGAGCTCAATCGCAATCTCGCCGCGCTGTTCCGCCCGCGCGATCGCTGGGAGGGACGAGGCGGCCAGCCGCCGGGTGGCCGGTGATCAGAAAATGAGAATGCTCAATCGCCAACTAAAGAAACTTCGTGAATTGTTGAGACAATAAATACACCAACTAATATTTACTGATGTCCCTCGTCAACTACGCCACCAGAGAGATTACGTGCAAGATCGTCTATTACGGACCCGGGCGGTCCGGAAAAACGACGAATCTGCACTACATCTATGAGCAGGTCCCCGCGGACCGGCGGGGGAAGATGGTGTCGTTGGCGACGCAAACCGACCGCACGCTGTTCTTCGATTTCCTCCCGCTCGACCTCGGCACCATCTCCGGCTTCACCACCCGCTTTCAGCTCTACACCGTCCCCGGACAGGTCTACTATCAGACCACGCGCAAGCTCGTCCTCCAAGGCGCCGACGGCGTCGTTTTCGTCGCCGACAGCCAGGCGCGCCAGCTCGACGAGAACATCGAGAGCTTTCAGGACCTCCACGCCAACCTCGGCGACCAGGGCGTGGACGCTCGCGCCGTGCCGCTCGTGATCCAGTACAACAAGCAGGACCTGCCGAGCGAGTTGATCCTCGAGGCCGGCACGTTGTCCGACGCGCTCAATTTTCGCGGCGTCCCCGAATTCTCCGCCGACGCGCTCCACGGCCCGGGCGTCTTCGAGACGCTGCGCTCCATCTCCGAGCTCGTCCTCAAACGTCTCAGCGCCGGGTCGCCGACGGCCACCGCGCGCGTGACGGCGCGCGCCGGGTAACGGGCGACCATGCAGCTCGACTCGAAGCTCCGCTTCGACAACTTCATCGTCGGCTCGTCGAATCGACTGGCCGTCGCGGCCGCGCACGCGGTGGCCGAGGCGCCCGGTACGGCGTACAACCCGCTTTTCGTCTACAGCGGGTCGGGACTCGGCAAGACGCATCTCATGAGCGCGATCGGCCACCATGTCGCGCAACGGCGGCCGTCGCTCACCGTTGCCGCCGTGACGCTCGACGAGTTCGTCGGTGAGCTGCACGCGGCGATCGCCGACGGCGCGGTCGACGCGTTCAAGTCGCGCTACCTCGGCATCGGCGTCCTGCTGATCGACGACATCCAGTTCCTCACGTCGCGCAAAGAGACGCAGAGCGAGCTGCTGCGAATCTTCAACGCGCTGCAAGGCGACGGCCGGCAAATCGTCATGACGAGCGACCGGCCCCCGGCGGAGATCGCCGACGTGGACGAGCGTCTCATCACGCGGCTCGCCGGCGGGTTGATCGTCGACATCGGCGCGCCGGATTTCGAGACGCGCATGGCGATTCTCAAAGCGAAGTGCGAAGAGCGCGGCGTGCGCTTCCGCGCCGGTGTGATCGACGAAGTCGGCCGCCTGGAATTCGACAACATCCGCGAGCTGCAAGGCGCGCTCAACCGCCTGATCGCATTCCAGGCGCTCGGCGGCGAACCGGTGTCCGTCGACAACGTGATGACGGTGCTGGGCGATCTCGCCGAACGGCGACGGCGCTCGACGCCGCCGCGGCCGAGCGGCGAGTTCGCCAGCTTTCTCACGGACATCGCGTCGGCGGTCGCGCAGCACGTCGAGCAATGGCGGCAGCGCGTTTCCGAGGCGATCGGATACTGGTCGAGCGAGGGCTATCGCACCGCGAGCCTCGAGCGCGCACTCCAGGAAAGCGCGCCGGCGAACGGCGTCGAGTCCTTTCTCCGCGAATTCGAGGGCCGCGTCGCGCGGCTGCGCGAGCTGGAGCGACTGACCGCGCGCGCCGACGCGTCGATGGCGATCCATCCGGCGTTCCGCGACCCGGCCCGTCTCGACGAGGCGGAGCAGGTGCTCGAGCGGGCGCTTCGCGTGGCGTCGCCGCCGCCGGGGCCGTCGTCCGCGTTCACGCGTTCCGGCTTCGAGGTCGGCGGGAGCAACCAGATGGCGGTGCGCGCCGCGGACGCCGTCGTCGGCGCGCCGGGGGCGCGCTACAACCCGCTGTTCGTCCACGGTCCGAGCGGCGTCGGGAAGACGCATCTGCTGAACGCGATCGGTCACGGGCTGCTCCCGACGACGGCGGGTCGCGGATCGATCGCGTGCGTGCCGGCGCAACTCTTCGTCGACGAGTTGATCGCGGCCTTGCAGGAAGGGACGGTCGATCGCTGGCGCGCCCGCTACAGCGCCGCGTCGGCGTTGCTGTTGGACGACGTGCAGTTCGTCGCCGGGAAAGAGCGCACGCAGGAAGAGCTCTTCCACGTTTTCAATTCGCTGTACGCCGAGGGCAAGCAACTCGTGCTGGCGAGCGACCGGCCGCCGCGCGAGTTGTCGGGGCTCGAGGACCGCTTGCGTTCGCGATTCGAGGGCGGGCTCGTCGTCCCGATGCAGGCGCCCGATCGTTCACTCCGGGAACGTCTCTACGCCCGCTACCTCCGCGATCTCGGCGTCGAACCGAACGCGGAGATGATCGGCTATCTCGCCGAGCGCGCGGTGTCGAGCGTACGCGAGATCATCGGCATCGCCAATCGCATCGTGGCGTCGGCCGAAGTCGCCGCGGTGCCCGTGACGATCGGCTTCATCCGCGCCTCGCTCGAACCCGACGAGACGGAGCCGGCGCGCGCCGCGGCGCTCAAGGCGGCGAGCGATCCGTTCTTCCTCGACCGCGAGAAGGTGATCTGGCAGTGGCCGGATCCCGCGGCCCGATTGATCGAGGAGGCGCCATGACGCGACCTCTCTCGACGGGGCACGGGGGCGGCTGATGGCGATCCGCGGAAACCTCAAGGAGGCGAGCCTCCCGGACGTGCTGCAGCTCCTGGCGATGGGCAAGAAGACCGGGTGCCTCAGCATCACGCACCGCACGAGCTTCGGCTACATCTACTTCGACAAGGGGCGAATCTGCTACGCCTCGGTCGTCAATCGGCGCGACCGTCTGGGCGACATGCTCGTCAAGACCGGCGTCGTGTCGCAGGTGCAGCTCGACTTCGCGCTCGACGCGCAGGCGAAGCGCTCCGATACGCCGCTCGGCCGCCTGCTCGTGGAACAGGGCGCCGTGAGCGCCGACCAGCTGCGCGAGGCGGTGGACGTGCAGATTCGCGAGGCCGTGTATTTCCTTTTCACGTGGCACCACGGCACGTTCAACTTCGAGGCCGACGTCGCGCCCGAGGGTCAGGACCAGCTCGTGTCGATCAACCCCGAGTCGCTGCTCCTCGAGGGCGCCCGCCGCGTGGACGAGTGGAGCCTCGTCGAAAAGAAGATTCCGAGCTTCGACCTGATCTTCGAAGCGGATCGCAACCGCATTCTGAAGAGCGACGCCGAGCTCACGGACGAGCAGACGTGCGTGCTCGAGCAGGTCGACGGCATGCGCGACGTGCAGCAAATCATCGACGCGACGGGGCTCGTCGAATTCGAGGTCGGCAAGGCGCTGCTCGGGCTGCTCAACGCGGGCTTCATCCATCGCATCGGCAAGACGGCGCCGGCTCCCGCCGCGGCCCCGTACGGCCGAGCGGAGGAGCACCGCAACCTCGGCGTCGCGTTCTTCAAGACGGGAATGTTCGACGAGTCGCTGCGCGAGTTTCGCCGCGTCGTCGAGCTTCGCGCGGGAGATAGCGGGGCACGTTATTACATCGGGCTCGTGCTCGCGCGGCAAGCGAAATGGGAAGAGGCGTCGGCGGCGCTGAGGGAGTGCACGACGGTGCCGGGCGCGAAGCCCGCCGTGTTCCACAACCTGGCGTTCGTGCTCGAGCAGCAGCACCGCTACGACGAGGCGCGCACCGCGTTGAATACGGCGATCGAACGGGGCGCGGCCAAGGATCCGCGCGTGCAGACGTCGCTTGGCGTCGTGTGCCTTCTCACGGGAGATCTCGGCACGGCCGACCAAGTCCTGACCGCCGCGCGAGCGTTGTTCGGCGCCAAGCCGCCGACGCCGGCGTGGTTCCATTTCGCGGCGCTCGCCGCGGCGCTCGTCGGCGACAGCAAGCGCGCGGCGTCGGTCCTCGCCGACGGCGTGTCGGCGTACCCGCACGCCGCGACACTCCACAACAACCTCGCGGCGGTCAAGGAACGGCTCGGCGACTACGACGGGGCGTACGCCGCCGCCGAGCGCGGGCTGCACGAGGACGCCGGCGTCGCGCACGTGCACAAGAACATCGGCGACCTGCGCTATCGCGCCGGACGTTATGACGAGGCGCTCGAGGCGTACTCGCGCGCGACGCGCGCCAATCCGGAAATCGGGCCGGACACCTACCTCAAGCTCGGGAACATTCGCCTGCGGCGAATGGAGCGCGAGGAGGCGTTGCGCTGTTGGGAGCGAGCCCTCGAGCTCGACCCGGACAACGCGATCGTTCGATCGAACCTCGAATCCGTGCGGCAGGCGTACTGATGGTCGACCGGGCCCTCGGCGACTTTCTCGCCCTGACGCGCAAGATCTCCGACGAACGGGGATTCGGCTGCGCGAGCTACAAGGAAAAGTGTCTGCAGCGGCGCATCGCGGTGCGGATGCGCGCTCGCGGCGTGCATACCTACAGCGAGTACTCGCGCGTGCTGGACGACGACGCGTCGGAGTACGACCGCCTGCTCGACGCCCTCACGATCAACGTCACGAAGCTGTTCCGAAACTGGGATGCGTATCGCGCGGTCTCGACGCACGTGGTGCCCGCGCTCTGGTCGGCGCCGCTGTCGACGATTCGCGTTTGGAGCGCCGGTTGCTCTTCAGGACACGAGCCCTATTCGCTCGCCGTGCTCTTTCATCGGCATGCCGACGAGCAACAAGCGCTCTCGCGGCTGTCACGCGTCGACGTGGTGGGAACCGACATCGACCGTCGCTCGCTGACGGCCGCGCGGCACGGCCAGTTCTCCGAACCAGACTTCGCCGACACGCCGGCCGATCTTCGAGCGCGCTATTTCTCGTCGAGCGCGCCGTTCACTCTCTCGCCGTCGGTCCGCGGCATGGTGCGGTTCGAGAAACGCGACCTCCTCACCGACGGCCCGCCGGCGGGCGGCCCCTTTCACCTGATCGCCTGCCGCAACGTGCTGATCTACTTCGACCGCGACACGCAAACGCGGCTGTTCGAAATGTTCCACGACGCGCTCGCGCCGGGCGGCTTCCTGCTGCTCGGCAAAGTCGAAACCGTGCTCGGGCCGGCGCGCGCCAGGTTGGTCGCCGTCGACGCGCGCGAACGCATCTTCCGCCGCAAATGATCGCCGATTCCTACGAGCTGCGGGTGAAGGTCGCCGACTACGCGGTGGCCGCCGACGGCCTGATCACGACCGTCGGGTTGGGCTCGTGCGTCGCCATCGCGCTCTACGACTCGGTGGCGCGCGTCGGCGGGCTCGCGCACGTCCTGCTGCCCGACCAGGCCATGTCCCGCGACCGGTCGAACCCGGCGAAGTTCCCGGCCACGGCCGTTCCGCTCCTGGTCGAGCACATGCAGAAGCTCGGCGCCATGCCGATTCGCATCCGCGCGAAGATCGCCGGCGGCGCCAGCATGTTCAGCAATTTCTCATCGGCCGGCGGGGGGGGGATCAACATCGGCGAGCGGAATGTCGCCGCCGTGCGCGAGGCGCTCGCGTCGCGCCGCATCGAGATCGTCGGCGAAGACGTGGGAAGCGACCACGGTCGCAGCGTCTACTTCCACCTCGCCGACGGCCGACTCGAGGTGCGGTCGGTGCGAAAGGGGTCGCGTGTCCTTTAAGCGCCGCGTCCTCGTCGTCGACGACAGCGCCTTCATGCGGCGGCTGATCTCGCAGATCCTCGAGGAATCGGGGGAATTCGAGGTCGCCGGCGTCGCGCGCGACGGCAACGAAGCGTTGTCGCTCGTGCACGCGCTCAATCCGGACATCATCACGCTCGACGTGGACATGCCGGAGCTCGACGGGCTCGGCGCGCTCGGCTACATCATGAGCGAAGCGCCGCGTCCTGTCGTGATGCTGAGCGCCGGAACGACCAAGGGCGGGCAAGCCGCGACGCTCCGCGCTCTCGAGCTCGGAGCGGTGGATTTCGTGCTCAAGCCCTCCGGCGCGATCAGCCTCGATCTCGCGACGATCGCGCCCCGGTTGCTCGACGCGCTCCGCGCCGCCGCCGCCGCGAACCCCGTCGGATTGCGCCAGCTCCA
Organism: Gemmatimonadaceae bacterium; assembly: GCA_036003045.1. NCBI lineage: Bacteria > Pseudomonadati > Gemmatimonadota > Gemmatimonadia > Gemmatimonadales > Gemmatimonadaceae > Gemmatimonadaceae bacterium. The sequence continues at coordinate 40,273 of DASYSS010000050.1, read as the reverse complement.
GCGGCGCACGCCGATCTTCGTGGAGCGCGTCGCGCCGGCCGGCCCGCCGGCGTCGAGCGCGGTGGTGATCGCGGCCTCCACGGGAGGACCGCGCGCACTCGCCGCCATCGTGCCCCATCTGCCGCGGGCGATTCCGGCGGCGGTGCTCATCGTGCAGCACATGCCGCGCGGATTCACGAAGAGCTTCGCGCAGCGGCTCGACTCGATGTGTCCGATCCGTATCGCCGAGGCCGAGGAAGGGGAGTCGGTCGTGCATGGGCGTGTGTACGTCGCGCCGGGCGGACAGCACATGACCGTCCGCGACGACGGCGCGGGTCCCATCATCGCCCTCGACGAGAGGCCCGCCGTCTGGGGTGTGCGCCCCGCGGCGGATCTGCTCTTTCACTCGGCCGTGCAAGTGTTCGGATCCTCGGTGCTGGCCGTGGTGCTCACCGGCATGGGGCGCGACTCCGCCGACGGAACTCGCGCCATTCGCGCCGCGGGCGGCCGGGCCGTGATTCAGGATCGCGAGACCGCGACGATCTTCGGGATGCCGGGTGCCGCGCTGCAGCTCGCGGGGGCCGATTGCATCGCGCCGCTGCCGGAAATCGGGCGGGTCATCGGCCGCATGGTGATGGAGGAGGTCGGCCATGTTCCGTGACGGCGTGGCGCGAGTTCTCGTCTTCCGGGTTGGCAGTGAACGCTTCGCCGTCTCGCTGCCGGCAGTCGCCGAAGTCATCGAGTCCCCGGAGCTCCAACGAATGCCCGACGCGCCGGAACACGTTCGCGGCGTCGCGACGCTGCGCGGAGAGTTGCTCTCGGTCTACGACCCGCTCGCACTTTTGGGCGTGTCGGGGGCAGGGAATCGCGCGCCCTCCGATGTCGCGCCGGATTCGAGCGCCGAGTCGACGGCGGGTGCGACGCTCGTCTTCAATCCCGGCGGCGGCCACTGCGTCGGCCTGGCCGTTGACGACGTGTACGACGCCATCACGATCGGCGAGTCCGAGCTGCGCGGCGTGCCCGGGAGCGACGGCTCCGACGGCGCGCTCATGGGCCTGGTGCTGCGCGGGTCGGAGTTGATCGGGGTGCTGGACGTGCGCGCGTTGCTCGACGGTGTGCTGGCGACGACGCCAGGAGAAGAGACCACATGAAGACCAGCGGAACCGCATTTGGCGCGGCCGGCGGAGTGAAGCTCGTGATCTTCCAGCTCGGCGTCGACCTTTTCGCCGCCGACGTGTTGGCGGTGGATCGCGTTCTGCGCTATTCGCCGCCGAACAGTGTGCCTGACGTCCCGAAGTGGGTCGAGGGCGTCACCGAACATCGCGGCGAAGTGATCCCGGTGATCGACCTGCGCCGCCGCATCGAACTGGCCGAAGCCACGATCACGCCGGAGACGCGCACGCTCGTGCTGAACACGAGCAACGGGCGCGTCGGGGCGATCGTGGACGCCGTGCTCGAGGTGGCGGTCGTACCGGCGGAGTCGATGTCGCCGCCGCCGGCGCTCCTCAAGGGAGTGGCGACCGACGTCGTGCGCGCCGTCACGAAGGTGCGCGACCAACTCGTTGTCGTGCTCGACGTGGATCGCGTGATGTGGAACGCCGACCGCATCGTTGTCGAACACGCGTCGCAGGACTGGGGCGTGGGGGATGCCGCGGTTGACTGAAGCGGTGATGGATGGGCTGCGCGCGCGACGCGCGCTGCTCGACGCGCGACTCGAGGAACCGGACGCCGGCGCGAAGCTCGATGCGCTCAAGGCGGACATCGGCGCGTTGTTCAAGACCATCGACCAGGAGTACCGCGAGCTCGGCGCGCTCCGCGACGAGGTCCTGGCGCTGGTCGAGAAATGGAAGGGCGTGCGCGCGAACACCGCCGCCGTGGCTCCGCATCTCGACGGCGCCAAGCCGGCCGCCGTGCACAGCGACCATCTCGGCGCGTCGACGTTCATCGAGAAGGGATGGCACAAGATCTCGGCCGGCGAGTACGCCGAGGCGGATACGATGCTCACGAAGGCGCTCGAGCTGTCGCCGGGAGATCCCCAGGCCGAGTCCCTCCTCGGCTGGTCGCTGATGCTCCAGGACCGGTACGACGACGCGCTCGTCAGCTTCCAGCGCGTTCTGGTTCGGGAGCCGATTAACGCGTTGGCGCGGGTGAACCTCGGCTACATCTGCCTCAAGAAGCGTATCTTTGGAGAGGCGATCGAACATCTCTCGAGGGCGATCCGGCTCGACAACGACAAGAAGGCGACGCTGTACGCGCACTTCTATCTGGGCCTGGTCTATCTCGAGCGGGAGATGTTCGAGGACGCGCAGACGTTCTTCCAGAAGACGCTGATTCTGGGACCGAACCTCATCGAGGCGTACTTCGAGCTCGGGCGCGCGTATTGGTTCAACTCGCAGCGTGACAAGGCGACGTCGACGTGGCAGGCCGGATTTGCGGCGAACAAGTTCAATCCATGGGGAAAGCGCTGCGTCGAGGCCATCGAGACGGTGGCCGCCGGCGGCGTGCCCTGACTGTTCGCCGCGCGCTCGCGCTCGCCGCGTTCGCGCTTTCAGGGATTCTCCCGACGCGTAGTGCCGGCGCGCAGGACGCGCCGCTCCGCCTCGATCGAGCGCGATTCACCGCGCTGTTCTATCCGAGCGAGCAGACGCTCGCGCAGTCGCTGATCGCGCTCGCCATCGCGCACGACACGTTTCCCGGTCTCCCGCGGCCGACGCAACATGTGCTTCTGGCGATCGCGCCGGACCGGCGCCGGTTTCGCGAGTGGGTGGGGCCCCACGCGCCGGAGTGGGGAGCCGCGGTCGCGTTCCCCGACTCGCGCCGCATCGTGATGCAGGGACGCGGGGCCGGCGCCGACGCGGGCGATCCGCGAGAGGTGTTTCGCCACGAGCTCGCACACCTGGCCCTCCACGAGTATCTGGGCGACCTCTCGCCACGCTGGTTCGACGAGGGGTACGCGAGCTATTCCGCGCGCGAGACCGGCCGCGCCGACGCGCTGGCGGCGAACCTCGCGCTGGTCATCAAGGGAACGCCGAGCTTCGATGAGCTCGACAGCGAGTTCTTCGAGGGAGCGACGACGGCGCAGACGGCGTACGCGCTGGCGTACGGCGCGGTGGATCAACTGGCGTCGCTCGACACGGCGCACGGCCTCTCGAGATTTTTCGCGACGTGGAAGCAAGAGGCGTCGATGGAACGTGCGGTCCGTTTGACGTACGGCATGACAATGGCAGAGTTCGAGCAGCGCTGGCAGCAACAGACGCGGCGCCGATACGGTGGTCTCGCGTTGGTCGGCGACGTGACGCTCGCGGGCCTGTTGTTGCTCGTGATCATCGTCCCGCTCTACGTGTTGAGGGCGCAGCGCGACCGTCGTCGCATGGCGGCTCTCGTGGAGGCTGACCGGGTGGCGGAAGTGGCGGCGCGCGAGAGCGCGATCGAGGCTCTCTTGCGCGGGGACGAGCCGCCGGAATCTGGGAGCGATCGGACGGAATCGACGCCGTCTTAACCTGTCCGTAATGTTGTGGTCATCATCGCGTAACTTCGCGTCAGGACTTTGCTTGACACCCCTCTCGTGGTGGTCTACACTACACGCCCTATGGTGGAGATCGGAACGGAAACACGTACACGACGCTGGATGTGGTGGGGACTCGCGGCGCTGGTAATCCTCGCGGGTTTTGCCGATCTGGCGCGCGGCGGTGATACCATCGCCCCGATCCTGCTGGCGGTCGGGTACTGCGTGCTCGTTCCAATCGCCATCTTGAAGTAACTGAAGGCGTATTGGGCGGGCGAATAGCTCAGTTGGTTAGAGCACCTGCCTTACACGCAGGGGGTCGGGGGTTCGAGTCCCTCTTCGCCCATTTTGCTAGTGGGACGCCTGCGATGACGAACCGGGACGAGCGACGCGGGGTATCTTGGATCAACGTTTGGGAGGAAAGGGACTGATGTCATTGCGACGCCATGCGGCATCGGCCGCGAGCCTGTTGGCGATTCTCGTTGCGGCGCCGGTGCTGGCGCAACCGCGCCCAGGGGCGCAGCCCGCGCAGCGGGGCGGCATCCCGAAACAAGACACGCCGTACATTCTGATTCCGGTCCTGCAAAGCACCGACCGTGTGCTCGGAGTGACGGCGGCGGATGAAATCCGCTCCCGCTTCCAAAGCGAGCACTCCGCCCAAGAGCTCTTCGTCATCACGAAGACCAACATCAACAACACGCTCGAGGCGTCGGGCTACAAGCCGGACTCCGCGCTCAATTCCGCCGACGTGATGGAGCTGGCCAAGCAGCTTCGCGGCGAGTACGTGCTCGAGGGTAAGGTCAACAAAACGGGCACCGGCAACGCCGTCCACCTCGAAACGCGGCTTCTCACCAAGTCAGGCCAGCAGACGCTGGCGCAGCCGCTTCCCGCGATCGACGCCAAGGACGTCGGCGATGCGGCGAAGCAGGTCGAGCACGTGGTGAGCGAAGCTCTCAAGGGAGCTCCCGCCTACAAGCTGTGCCGAAACGACTATATGGCGCAGAAGTACGATGCCGCGATCAAGGACGCACAGGCGTCGATCGCGGCGTATCCGAATTCGACGCTCGCTCGCACGTGCCTGCTGATGGTGTATAGCCAGCAAAAGCCGGCGCCCGACGAAGTCATCTCGGTGTCCGAAGCGATTCTGAAGAACGACCCGGGCAGCCTTCTCGCCCTCGGAAACGCCGCGGACGCGTACATGGCGAAGGGCGACACGACGAAGGGCATCGAGTACACGATGAAGATGTGGAAGGCGGATCCGACCAACCAGACGATCGCGAAATCGATCATCCAGGTGCTCGCCACGTCGGGCTCGCCCGAGGTCGCGGTGCCGATCATCGACACGATGTTGGTCCAGACGCCGGGCGACCCGGAGATGCTCGCCACGAAGTGGAAGATTCTCCTCAAGGCCGCGCGCGCGGGCAACCCGAAGCTGTGGAAGCCGGCGATCACGGCAGGCGAAGAGCTCGTGAAGGCCGACTCCATGGCGGCGAATCTCGACTATTTCCAGCGTCAGATCGGCGCCGCGCAGAGCGACAACGACGTGGCCAAGACGCAGGAGATCGCCGCCAAGGCCGCACAGAAATTCCCGAAGGAGCTCAGCTTCCAGCTGCTCCTCGCGCAGATGTACCTGAAAGCCGGACAGTCGCAACAGGCGATGGCGGCGTCGCGCCGCGCGATGGACGTCGACCCGAAGAACACGACCGCCGCGCTGTTGGCGATGACGGCCGCGAACAACATGAACCAGCCCGATACCGCGATGGCCATCGCCCAGAAAGCGATCGCGAGCGGGGCGAGCAAGGACTCGCTCGGTCAGATGCTGCTCAGCAACGCCATCCCGGCGTTCCAGAAGGCGCAGACCTCGAAGGAGCGAGTCGACTGGGAAGCTTCGTTGAAGGCGGCTCAGACAGTCGACGGCGTCGCGCCGTCGCCGCAGAGCAAGTTCTTCATCGCCGTGTCATCGTTCAGTATCGCGGCCGACGCGCTCACCAACGCGCAGAAGATTCAGAGCAAGCCGAAGGCGACCAAGGAAGAAAAGGCTCAGGCCTGCGAGGAGGTGAAGGTCGCGGAGGACAACTTCACGACCGCGCAGATCGCCATGCCCGCCGGCGCCTCGGTCGACAAGGGCGCTGCCGGACAAATCATGCAGGGCATTCAGACCTACAGCGGCTACGTCCCGCAGTTCAAGAAAGCGCTCGCCTGCAAGTAGCCAAGCGACGCAAACAGCCCGCCCGCCGCGCACCGCGCGGCGGGCGGGCTCTTCGCTTCGGGTGGACCGGTGGACAGGTAGACCGGTGGACCGGGAAATTCGATTGATCAGCGAGTATCACGCGCCCGTTCTGGTTGCGCAGGTGATGGACTATCTGCGTGACGCGAAGCGCGTCCTCGACGGAACGCTAGGCGGTGGAGGGCACGCGCTTGCTCTCCTCGAGGCGGGTGTGCCGGAAGTCATTGGCCTCGATCGTGATCCCGAGGCGATCGATGCGGCGACGATGCGCCTTCAGGATTTCGCGGCCGCGGGCCGATTCGCGGCGTACCGAACGAACTTCGTGAATGCGCCGCGGCTCCATGTCCTCGACGGCACGCCGATCGACGGCGTGCTCCTCGATCTCGGCATCTCGTCGCATCAGGTCGACGACGAAGCCCGAGGGTTCAGCTTTCGCCCGGGCGCTCCGCTCGACATGCGCATGGGTCTCGGCGATGACGGCATGGAGGTCATGACCGCCGCGGACTACCTCAACACGTCCGACCTCGAAACGCTCGTCGATGCGTTTCGATCGTATGGCGACGAGCGACACGCGAGGCGGCTGGCGGCCGAAGTGGTTCGGCGCCGACAGACGCGCACGATGACGACGAGCGACGACTTCGTCGGCGCGATCCGTGCGGTGCTCGGTCCTCGCAGCGGCGCGCCCGATTTCGCCCGGCTCTTTCAAGCGATACGGATCGCCGTGAACGACGAGCTCTCGTCGCTCGAGCGCGCGCTTCCGGCGCTTCGAGACCGGCTGTTGCCCGGCGGGACGTTCGTCGTCATCGCGTATCACTCGGGCGAGGACCGAATCGTGAAGAACGCCTTCCGTGAATGGAGCGCAGCGTGCGTCTGCCCGCCGGGGCAGCCGGTGTGCACGTGCCGCGGCCACCCGCTGGGTTCGACGCTCACGAAGCGCCCGGTCTTTCCGACGGACTCCGAAACGACGGCCAACCCTCGCGCTCGCAGCGCGCGGCTTCGCGCATGGCGAAAGGCGTAGCCAAGTCGCGCTCGAAACGGGGCGCAGGCCCTCGTCCCGGAACCAGGTCGTTCATCGCCCTGGTCCTCGTTGGTTTCGTCTTGATGGCCACGGGCGTCATAGCACGCAGGGTGCTCGGTGTGGCGGCGGAGTCCTCCATTCGCCGCCTGCGCCAGCGGAGAGACGGGCTCGAGGCGGAGCGGATCCGGCTCGAGGGCGTGATCCGTGAAGCGTCGAGCCGGGCGCGCCTGCAGCCGATCGCCGAGCAGCGGCTGAACATGCACATCCCCTCCCCGGACCAGCAGGTCTTGCTGGCGCGCCCCACGACTCCAGCCTCGCCTCAACGCATTCCGTGATTCGCTCAAAGCGGATCGGGCTCGCGCACGCGGTGTTGGCCGTGTTCGCGCTCGCGATCCTCGTCAAGGCCGCCGACGTCCAACTCGTGCAGGGCACGAGGTGGCGTGCCCGCGCCGCGCGACAGCAAACGGCGGAAAAGGTCGTCCCTGCGCCGCGCGGCGACATCATGGACGCGACGCATCGCATTCTGGCGCAAAGCCGCGAGACCGTGCGGCTGGAGATCGCGCCGCGCGAGGTGCGAGAGCCGCGCAAGCTCAAGGCGGCGCTGTCCAAGCTGCGCGTCGATCCGGCGCTGATCGCCCGCGCCGTCGATACGTCATCGAAATACTTGGTCGTGCCTAAGCAATTCCTCGCCCTCGACGCGGCTCCGGCGATGGCGCTGCGCGGCGTCCATTCCTTCGCCACCCTGGTCCGCGAGGACGCAGTGTCGGCGGGAACGGAAGGACTGGTCGGTCACGTCGACGCGGACAACACGGCCGTCGACGGGCTCGAGATGTCGCTCGATTCGATTCTGCGCGGCCAGCCCGGAACGGCGACCATGGTGCGCGATCCGCGCGGTCAAGGTCGCGAGTCGCCGATCGAACCCGGAACGGCGCCGGTGAAGGGAAACAGCGTCGTCCTCACGATCAACGCCGACTTGCAGGAGATCGCCGAGCGCGCGCTCGCCGATGCGGTCGCACGGATGGGCGCCGAAGGCGGTGACATCGTCGTGCTCGATCCCCACACGGGGGCGATTCGCGCGATGGCGAGCCGGCGGCTCGATCCAAAGCAGACGTCGGCGACGGTGATCACCGAGCCGTTCGAACCGGGGTCCACGGCCAAGCCGTTCATTGCGGCCGGGCTGATCGATCGCGGCCGCGTAAATGATGCCGACTCGGTCGACACGGGCGACGGCGTGCTCGAGATCAAGGGGCGCAAGAATCCCATCCGCGACGAGCACCGCATCGGTAAAGCGCCGCTGGCCGACGTGATTCGCTGGTCGAGCAACATCGGCATCATCAAGTTCGCGCAGCGACTGAGCGCACGCGAAGAGTTCGAGACGCTGCGCGATTTCGGATTTGGCACGGCGACCGGCGTCCCGTATCCCACCGAATCCGGCGGCACGCTGCACGCGCCGAAATCGTGGTCGACGCAGTCGGCGGCGCAGATGGCGATGGGCTACGAAGTCGCGGTTACGCCGTTGCAGCTGGCCGCGGCCTACGCGGTCTTCGCGAATGGCGGCAAACTCGTCGAGCCGGCCCTCGTCGATGAGATCGTCGGGCCGGACGGCAGCGTGCGATACCGCCACACGCCGCAGGTCGTGAGACAAGTCGTGTCGCCGGCGACGGCGGAGAAAGTGCGCCATCTGTTGCTCAACGTCGTCGATGAAGGCACCGCGCTGCAGGCGGCGCTCGAGAACTACATGCTTGCCGGCAAGACGGGCACGCCCCGCGCGACGCTTCGGGGGCGTTACGTCGACGGCCGTTACAATCCGAACTTCGTGGGACTCTTTCCGGGCGACAATCCGCAGTACGTCATCGTGGTGAAGCTCACGGCACCGCGGAGCTCCATCTTCGCCGCCGAGACGGCGGCGCCGGTCACGAAGGCGATTCTCCAAGCGGCGCTCGCGGCGCGCGATGCGGCGCTCGATCGCGGCAAGCTCGCGTCGAGCGTCGTTCCGACGAAGCACGACTCGGCGCGCGAGCCCGTGCAACAGGCGGGGACGCCCGCGACCGCCGCGGGGACAGTCGCACTCGCCGACTCGGCGGCTTCGCTGCGCGACCAGGGCACAGAAACGTTCGTCGTCGCGCTGCCAATGGCGGCACAGCGCCCGGCGCCGCGCGTGTCGCATCCGATTCCCGACGTGCGAGGTCTGCCGCTGCGCGACGCGGTGCGATCGCTACACGTCGCGGGCTTCCGCGTGAGGCTCGCCCGCGGTTCCGGCAGCGGAACTTCGCCGACGAGCACGTCGCCCGCGGCCGGCGAGCTCGCACCGACTGGAACGCTGGTCCGACTGCTCATCGAACACTAGATGAACGTCCGAACGGAATTGATCGCGCGCGCGCTCGACGATGCCGGACTTCTCGTCGAGCGGCGCGGCGCGCTTCCGGAATCGATCGCCGACATCACCGACGACAGCCGCGCGGTCGGCGCGCGAGCCCTGTTCGTCGCGGTGCGCGGCACGGAACGAGACGGCCACGACTATCTCCCCAACGCGGCAAACGCGGGCGCATCGATGGCGATCGTGCAGGACGCGTCGCGCACCGATCTTCCGGCGCTCGTCGTGAGCGACGGCCGGAGGGCGGCGGCGGTCGCCGCGTCCGCGTTCTTCGGCTGGCCGGCGCGCGAGATGCAACTCGTCGGCGTCACGGGCACGAACGGCAAGACGACGACCGTCAACATGCTGCGGCACCTCCTCGACGACGGGAACACGGCGGCGTCGATCGGAACGCTCGGTGTACTGATCGGCCAGGCGGGTGAAGTGCTCGGCGCGCACGACGGCGGGTTGACAACCCCCGGGCCCATAGATCTGCAGCGTGTGATGCGAGCGCTTCGCGACCGCGGAGTGCGCCGCATCGCGATGGAGGTGTCGTCGCACTCGCTCGAGCAGCACCGAGTCGACGGGCTGCTGTTCGCGGTCGCGGTGTTCACGAACTTCACGCGCGAGCACCTCGACTATCATCACACGATGGAAGCCTACTTCCGCGCCAAGGCGCGGCTCCTCGATCATCTCACGCCGACGTCGACGGTCATCGTGAATCGCGACGACGCTTCGTGGAGCGCGCTGCCTACGGACCGCTCGACCGTCGGGTTCAGCGAACGAATTCCCACGGCCGAGGTGCATGCCGCGGACGTGCGGTTTTCGGGGAAGGGAAGCGACTGGACGCTCGTCGTCGGAGACCAGCGCGCGCCCGTGCGGTTGCCGCTCATCGGCGATTTCAATGTGATCAATGCGCTCGGTGCGGCGGCGGCGGCGCACGCGTTGTCGGTGCCCGTGCCGCGGATCGCGTCGCGGCTCGACACGGTGCCGCAGGTGCCCGGGCGTCTCGAGATTCTCCGCAACCATCCGACGGTGCTGCGCGACTACTCGCACAAGCCGTACGCACTCGAGCGGGCGATCGCCGCGGTACGCCCGTTCACGGCGGGGCGCCTCATCGTGGTGTTCGGCTGCGGCGGCGATCGCGACAAGGGGAAGCGCCCCGAGATGGGCGCGATCGCCGAGCGCGACGCCGACTGGGTGATTCTGACGAGCGACAATCCGCGGCGCGAGGATCCCGAAGCGATTCTCGACGACATCGAGCGCGGCATGACCAAGACGAACCACGAGCGGATCGAGGACCGTCGCGCGGCGATCGCGCGCGCGCTGGAGATCGCGGCGCCGAACGACGTCGTGCTTCTCGCCGGCAAAGGTCACGAGACGTACCAGATCCGCGGCACGACGAAACTGCACTTTGACGAGAAAGAGATCGTCGCCGAGCTCTCGGAACGCGGCGTCGCATCCGGCGGAGCGCACTCGTGAGCACTTCGGTGAAAGTGGGCCAGGTGTTCTGGACCGCCGACCGGGTGTCGGATGCGCTGTCGTCGCTGATGATCACGAACGCGCCGGTCACGACGATTGGGTTTCGGCGCGTCTGGACCGACACGCGTACGATCGAGCCGGGCGACCTGTTCGTGGCGCTCGTCGGTGAGAAATTCGACGCGCACGATTTCTTGAAGGAGGCGACGGGCAAGGGGGGGGGCGCGGCAGGCGTCGTCGTCTCGAGCGCGACGCCGGCGAAGGGACTCGGCGTTCCTGTCTACCTCGTCGCGGATACGCTGGTCGCGCTGGGCGCACTCGGCACCTATCGGCGACGCGCGTGGAACAAGCCGGTGATCGGCGTCGTGGGCACGAACGGGAAGACGAGCACAAAGGAGCTGCTGCGCGCCGCGTTGGGGAGCGTGCTCGAGGTGCACGCGACGAGCGCGAACTTGAACAATCTGGTCGGCGTGCCGCTCACGCTCTTGTCGATCCCCGACGCGGCGGACATCGCCGTGATCGAGATGGGGACCAACCAACCGGGCGAGGTTCCACGGCTCCGCGCGATCGTCGAACCGGACGTGACGGTGGTCACGTCGATCGGCGAAGAACACCTCGAAGGGTTGGGCGATCTCGACGGCGTGATGCGCGAAGAGATGGCGGCGACCGACGGCGTGGCGCTGGCGATCGTGCCCGCGTCGCAAGAGAACGTCGCTGAAGTCGCGCGCCGCCGGGCACGCCACGTGACGACGGCGGGGATCGATCAGGGAGACGTGGCGGGCGTAAATGCGTCGGTCGACGCCGAGGGGCGAGGGCACGCGACGGTGGACGGCGTGGAAGTCGTCGTGCCGCTTCGCGGAACTCACAACTTGCGGAACGCGATGCTGGCGATCGCCGCGGCCGGCGCGTCGGGGGTCTCCGTCGCCGACGCCGCACGAGGCATCGGCGCCATGCCCGCGCCGCCGATGCGGTCGAACCTCGAGCGGCTTGGCGCGTTGACGCTGATCAACGATGCGTACAATGCGAATCCGGGCTCCACGCGAGCCGCGCTCGAACTGCTCAGCCATGCGGGGCGGGGCAAACAGCGCGTCGCCATTCTCGGCTCGATGCTCGAGCTCGGTCCGCACACGCCGCGGTTGCACGACGAGATCGCGCGCGAAGTGCTCGACTCGGGCATCGAGCTCATCGGCGCGCTGGGCGAGTTCGGCGCGGCGTTCGAGCGGCTCGCGCCGCGCGAGGCGCGCGTCGTCACGGCCGGTGATACGGATGGTTTGTGGGCGGGATTATCGTCGCGCGTCACACCCGATGCCGTTATCCTCCTGAAAGGTTCTCGGGGAATGCGTCTCGAGAGACTTCTAAAACCCATCGCCGACTGGGCCGCGCGGCAATCCGCGACGGCGCCAACCTCAGCCGGTTGCTGACTTGCTCTACGCTTTCCTCCTACCGTTCGCCAAACAGCTGAAGGTCCTGAACGTCCTCACGTACATCTCCTTCCGTGCGGTGGGAGGGGCCGTGACGGCTTTGCTGTTGTCGTTCGTCGTCGGTCCGATCATTCTCGCAGCGCTGAAACGCGAGTCGGTGAGCCAGGGGGTGCGCGACGGAACTCCGGATTCGCACGCGGTGAAGGGTGCGACGCCGACGATGGGCGGGCTCATCATCCTCAACAGCGCGCTGATCTCCGTCGCCTTGTGGGGGCGCTTCAGTCTCCAGCATCCATATCTCTACGTCGCCGTCGCGATCACTCTCTGGATGGGCGTGATCGGGTTCATCGACGACGTGCTCAAGCTGCGTCAGAAGCGCCGCGGCGAGCGAAAGGACGGGCTCGTCGAGGGGTACAAGCTCGTCGGCCAGGTGACGGCGGGACTCGCGCTCGGATGGTATCTGCTGCACTACCCGCTGCAGCCGAACCTTCCGCCCGCGTCCACCACGCTGCCGTTCTTCAAGTACTACATCGTCATCTTCCTGCCGGGATTCGCGTGGGCATATGTGCTGTTCACGACGTTCATCCTCACGGGGACGAGCAACGCGGTGAACATCACCGACGGGCTCGACGGACTGGCGGCCGGCCTCTCGGCGATCGCGTTCGGCACGTTCGCGATCTTCGCGTACATCATGGGCCGAGTGGACTACAGTCGTTTCCTGTTCATGCCGTACCTCCAGGACTCCGGTGAGCTGACGGTATTCTGCATCTCGATCGTGGGTGCGCTCATCGGCTTTCTCTGGTACAACACGTATCCCGCGAAAATCTTCATGGGCGATACAGGCTCGCTCGCGCTAGGCGGCGGCTTGGGCGCAGTGGCGATTCTTCTGAAGTCGGAGTTCGTGCTGGCCTTCGTCGGCGCGGTGTTCGTCGCCGAGATGATGTCGGTGATCGTGCAGCGCTACACGTTCAAGTGGCACAAGCGCCGTCGCGGCGTCGAGTACGCGAGGGCGCATCGCGTCTTTCGCCGCGCGCCGCTGCACCACCATTTCGAGGAGTTGGGTTGGTCAGAGAGTCAGGTGGTCGTCCGCTTTTGGATCATCGGGATCCTGTGCGCTTTCTTCGCCCTGAGCACCCTCAAGCTGCGGTGATCAAGGAGCGCGTCCTCGACGCGGCGCTTCCGGCTCGATGGCTGCGCGGTGAGATCGCGGTCATCGGGTTGGCGCGGAGCGGCCGCAGCGCCGCGCAACTGCTCGCCCGCGCCGGCGCCGACGTCTACGCGTCGGATGTTTCTTCCTCGGCGGCAGTAGACGCCGCGGCGAGCGCGCTTCGCGACGAGGGCGTCAGCACGGACGTCGGCCACCACGATCTCGAACGGATCGCCCGCGCGTCGCTCATCGTCGCGAGCCCGGGGGTGCCGCCGGACGCGCCGCCGTTCGTCGCGGCGCGCGGAGCCGGGGTCGACATCGTGAGCGAGGTGGAGATCGGGCTGCGGTTCCTTCCGCGCCTGTCGTACATCGCCATCACGGGCTCCAACGGCAAGACCACGACGACGGCGCTCACGAGGCAGCTGCTCACCGCGCTCGACCGGCGCGCGTCGACGGCGGGGAACATCGGCACGCCCTTGTGTGAGCTCGCCGCGTCGAGAACGCCGCCCGCTTGGGTCGCGCTCGAGATCTCATCCTTCCAGCTGCACGACACGCCGTCGATCGATCCGACCGTTGGTGTGCTGACCAACCTCTCGGCGAACCATCTCGATCGGTACGCGAGCGTCGACGACTACTACGGCGACAAGATGCTGATGTTCAGGAACGCCAGACCGACCTCGAGCTGGGTCACCAACGCCGACGACGCGGATTCAGAGCGGCTCACCGCCCAACTGGGCGGACTCCGCTGCCGGTTCTCCGTGGATGGCAGCGCGGAGGCATATCTGGACCGCGCGACGGATACGCTCGTCGTGCTCGGCCATCCGCTCATGGCGCGGAGCGAACTTCCCCTCCTCGGCGACCACAACGTGGCGAACGCGCTGGCCGCGTCGCTCGCCGTGATGCTCGCCGACCGTGAGCATCGCACGCCGCACGCGTTGGCTCGGATCCGCGACGGGATGCGCGGATTCCACGCGCTCGAGCACCGCATCGAGACGGTGGCGGAGCAAGATGGGGTTTTGTGGATTAACGATTCCAAGTCCACAAATGTGACATCGACGCTCGTCGCCATTCGAGGAATGACGCGTCCGACCGTCTTGTTGCTCGGTGGCAAGCACAAGGGTGAGCCCTATACGGCGCTGGCCCCTGAGTTGCGGCGAATCGGTCGCGCCGTGATCGCGTACGGCGAGGCAGCGCCGCTCATCGAGGCCGATCTGAAGGACGTGGTGCCGTTGACCCGTCTCGGATCGTCGTTTGAGGACGTCGTTGCCACCGCGCGCCATGTGGCGCAGCCCGGCGACGCCGTGCTGCTGTCTCCCGCCTGTTCGAGCTACGACATGTTCGACAACTACGAGCATCGCGGCGCTGTCTTCAAACAGCTCGTGACTGCGGCGTAGATCTCAACGACAACAGATGACCGAGTTGCTGTTCCCCTCGCAGCCGCGGCCAGCCGCGGCGAAGCCGGATTCTCGCTCCGACGCCCCCAAGCGCGACGCTCGGGCCGCGGCGGCGATCGACGCTCGCGCGGACGTTCGCTATCGCTGGCGCATGGGCGCCGAAGCGCGAATGCTCGTGCTCGTGAGCGCGATTCTGTGTGCCTTCGGCCTCGCTGTCCTCTACAGTTCGAGCGCCTTCGTCGCGGTCGCGGACCACGGCTCGAGCACGTTCTTCTTCATTCGCCAGGTCGAGGGGCTCGCGGCCGGAACGCTGATGTTCCTGATCACGGCCAAGCTCGACGCCGAGAAGCTGCGGCGCTGGGCGTGGCCGATCATGTGGTTCACGATCGTCGCGATGGCCGCCGTGCTCGTCCTTCCCGGGCGCATCGCGCCGACGATACACGGCTCCAAGCGATTTCTCTTCGGCGCGTCCTTCCAGCCGTCGGAGTTCGCGAAGCTCGCCGTGGTCGTCTGGGTCTCGATGCTGATCGTGAAGAAGGGCGAGGCGCTCCGCCGCCTCACGAAAGGGTTGATCCCGTTCGTCGCCGTCATCGGCGTGCTCGACGTGCTCGCCGCGCTGGAACCGGATCTGTCGGTGGCGATGCTGCTCACATTGCTCATGGCGCTCCTCCTGTTCGTCGGTGGCGCACGCATGGGGCACTTCATCGCCCTCGGCGCGATGTGTCTGCCGGTGTTCATTGCCAAGGTCGAGAAGTGGCGGTACGCGCTGTCGCGGGTCACGGCGTTCCTGCATCCCGGAAACGAGCCGTCAGCGGTGAGCTTTCAGCTCAACCAGTCGCTCATCGCGGTGGGGTCGGGAGGGTGGTTCGGGCGAGGTTTCGGCGAGGGAATGCAGCAGGCATTCTTCGTCCCGTTCCCCTACAGCGACTTCGTCGCGAGCAACGTGGGCGAAGAGTGGGGGTTCATCGGTCTTGCCGGCATCACGATCGCGTTCGCGTTGTACGCGTTGCTTGGATTCCGCATCGCGCGGCAGGCGCGGACGCCGTTTCTCCAACTCGTCGCCGTCGGCCTCACGTTCACGACCGTGCTCACGGCCTTCCTGCACATCGGCGTGGTGATCGGTCTCCTCCCGACGACCGGCCTGACGCTTCCCTTCGTTTCGTACGGCCGCTCGAATCTCGTGCTGACCCTCCTGTTCACCGGCATCCTCGTGAACATTGGCAGCACGCGCGAGCGCGTGGTCGGCGTCTCGGCGACCGACCCGCTGGCTGTAGCTGCCTAGACTCTCCTCGGCTCCCCCCACCCCCACCCCCATGGCGCGGATCTTCGTCGCGGGCGGAGGAACGGGCGGCCACCTCTACCCGGGCGTCGCGATTGCCCGCGCGCTCGTGCGTGCGCGTCCGGCGATCGAGCCGTTTTTCATCGGCGCGAAGCGGGGCATCGAGCGCGACGTTCTCCCGAAGCTGGAGTTCCCGTACGCTCTCCTCGACGCGCATCCGCTGTATCGCCGCGCCGTGTGGAACAACGCGAAGACGGTGACTGGCGGAATTGGAACCTGGCGGGAGCTGGGACGGCTGGCACGCGCTGAGAATCCCAAGCTCGTGATCGGCACGGGTGGCTACGCCGCCGCGTTCGCGATGGCCTACGCGGTCGTGCATCGCATTCCGATCGTCCAGCAGGCGGGCGACAGTCATCCCGGACTCACCGCGCGCGCATTCAGCCGATGGTCGCGCGAGATGTATCTGAGCTTTCCCGAGGCGTCGCGCGCGCTGCGCGCGCACCATCCGGGTTCACTCGTGGACACCGGC
The DNA here is from genome assembly GCA_036003045.1 of Gemmatimonadaceae bacterium. Classification (NCBI taxonomy): domain Bacteria; kingdom Pseudomonadati; phylum Gemmatimonadota; class Gemmatimonadia; order Gemmatimonadales; family Gemmatimonadaceae; species Gemmatimonadaceae bacterium. The sequence continues at coordinate 23,942 of DASYSS010000050.1, read as the reverse complement.
GCGCCGATCGAACCGCCGCCGTCGCCGCGACCGGATCGGCGCGCGGCTCGCCAGTCGTGGGGGCTTCCCACGGAGGGTCGCGTCCTTCTCGTCTACGGAGGCAGCCAGGGGTCGCTCGCGATCAACCGCGCCGTCGCGCAATGGATCGATCGGGGTCTTCCGGATTCAGTGTCGCTGATCTGGGGCACCGGACGCGGGTCGTTTGCCGAATTCAAGGACCGGGAATCGCCGCGCGTTCGCGTGCGCGACTATCTCGCGCCCATCTCGGACTCGTACGCCGCGGTCGACCTGGCGATCGCCCGCGCCGGCGCGATGACGACAGCCGAGCTGTTCGCGTGGGGGATTCCCGCCGTGCTCGTTCCGCTGCCGACAGCTGCCGCGGACCACCAGACGGTGAACGCGGTGACGCTCGAGCGCGCGGGTGCCGCGATTCATTTGCCGCAGTCCCAACTGACCGCGGAACGTCTCGATGCCACAGTGCGCTCGATCCTCGACCGGCCGGCGGAGCTGGAGCGTCTCGCCGCGGGGGCTCGTGGGCGAGCACGCCCCGACGCCGCCGAGGAAATCGCGCGCCGCATCCTGGCGCTCCTCGACTCGTTTTGAGCCGGTTGAGCCGGTTTCTATATTGCCCATCCACGACATGCCTCTCCTCGATCCCAACGACGCGCGTCCGATTCACTTTGTCGGGATAGCCGGAGCCGGTATGAGCGCGCTCGCCGAGCTGTTCATTCGGCGCGGCGTGAAGGTCACCGGGTGCGACGCGAACCCGGAGGCGGCCACCGACCTGGTTCGTCTCGGCGTGAACGTCGTGCCGCACGATCCGTCGCACGTGGATGGCGCGCGCGCACTCGTCGTGACGTCGGCGATGCCGAAGAACCACCCCGAGCTCATGCGCGCGCACGAAGTGGGGGTTCCCGTGATTCGCCGTGCCGAGGCGCTCGGCGAAGTCACCGTCGGCCGCGAGCTCGTTGGAATCGCCGGGACGCACGGCAAGACGACGACGACCGTGATGACGGCGATGGCGCTTTCGGCGGCGGGGCGTGAGCCAACGGCGCTGGTGGGCGGCCGCGTCGCGGCGTGGGGAGGGAATCTGCTGGCGGGTGGCGAGCGGCTCTACATCGTCGAGGCCGACGAATACGACCGCTCGTTCCTCGCGCTGTCGCCAACCGTGGCCGTCGTCACGAACATCGAGGCCGATCACCTCGACATCTATTCGGACATCACCGACATCGAGCGAGCGTTCGCCCAGTTCGTGCGCGGTGCGCGATCGATCGTGCTTTGCGCGGAAGACGCGAGAGCGAACCGGCTCGCGACGCCAAGCACCACGGAAATAATCCGCTACGGGATCACGTCGCGCGACGCGCGTCTCATCGCCCGCAGAATCGAATCTCACGCCGGCACCTCGAGCTTCGACGTCGTGTACGACGACGAACTGTTGGGCCGCGTGCAGCTGAGCGTTCCCGGGCAGCACAATGTGTTGAACGCGCTCGCCGCCGTGGGCACGGGTCTGGCGCTCGGCGCCGAGTTCGCCGAGCTAGCGCAGGGTCTGGCCTCGTTCACCGGCGCCGAGCGGCGGTTTCAGCGGCTGGGAGAGCGGGGCGGCGTCCTGGTGGTGGATGACTACGCCCATCATCCGACCGAAATTGCCGCGACCCTCGCCGCGGCGCGCGGCGCGTTTCCCGACCGACGCATCCTGATCGCGTTTCAGCCGCACCTATTCACGCGGACGCGCGATTTCGCACGCGAGTTCGGATCCGCGCTCGCCGCCGCCGACGCCGTCTATCTGACCGAGATCTATCCCGCGCGGGAGCGTCCGATCGAAGGAGTCACGTCGGGCCTCGTGGCCGACGCCCTCACGGCGGCAGGCGGACGATTGGCGTGGCGCGGCGCGCGCGAGGACTTGCCGGGCGCCCTCGCGGCAGGCGTGCAGGCGGGAGACCTGGTGCTCACGGTGGGGGCCGGCGACGTGACGAAAGTCGGGCCGGCCCTCCTCGAGGAACTCGGGCACCCGCGCGCGGCTGGGGGGGCGCCACGATGACTCGCACCAAGCTGGCCATCGGCGGAGCGGTGCTCGTCGTGCTCGGGTCGGCGCCGTTTTGGGGACCGCTCGCGCTGCGCGAAATGTCATTCTTTCGCGTGAGGCGGGTGGAGATCATCGGCGCTCGCTATTTGGCCCCCAGTGACATAATCGCTCGGCTGAACGTCGATACGCTGGCGTCTGTCTGGGAACCGACCCATCCGTTGGCCGCGAGAGTCGAGCAATACCCGGGGGTGGCGCACGCGAACGTCCGCAGAAAGTTGCCGGGAACCCTGGTCGTCGAGATCGTCGAACGAGTGCCCGTGGCACTCGTGTCGGCGCCGACTGGACTTCGTGCCTATGACGATCATGGCACGGCGCTGCCGATCGATCCGACGCGCGTGGCCGTGGACGCACCGGTACTGATGGAGCGCGACGTTCCCTTGCTCAAGCTCTTGGGCTCGATGCGCGCGAACATGCCGGCGATGTACGCGCGGGTGAGCGGCGCGCGCCGGCCCGGGCACGGGGAGATCGCGTTGGACCTCAAACCTGCGGGAACCGGCGCGACGCAAACCGAAACCGTTCGCGCAAACGACGACCTGACGTTGGAGCGTCTGGCCGACGTGGAGCCGGTGGAGCAGGACCTCTCGAAGAAGCAACTGCGGGCAACGGAAATCGATCTGCGGTTCCGTGACCAAGTGATCGCCAGACTTCCATGAACTCCGAACGCATCGTCGCGGGACTCGACATCGGGTCGGCCAAGACCACCGCCATCATCGCCGAGGTGGAGGGCGATCTGCCGAAGCACCCGACGATCAAGGTGCTGGGCGTCGGTCAGTCGCGCACGACGGGCGTACACCAAGGCGTCGTGTCGGACATCGAGGAGACCACGAACTCGATCAAGAAAGCAGTCGAGGACGCGGAACGGATGGCGGGCGCCGACGTCGAGGATCTCTTCTGCGGAATCGCCGGCGAGCACGCGCAGGCGATGACGAGCAAAGGAATCGTGGCGATCAGCCATGACGAGATCACGCTGTCTGACGTCGAGCGTGTGAACGAGGTGGCGCGAGCTCAGGCGATTCCGCCGGACCGTCAGCTCCTGCACGCGATTCCACAGGAGTACACCGTCGACCGGAACGCGGGGATTCGCGACCCGATCGGCATGACCGGCACGCGGCTCGAGACCGAGATGTACCTGGTGACGATCGGCAATTCGCCGCCGATCCACCTGCGCCGCTCGATCGAGCGGGCCGGGTACAAGCTGCGCGAGCTGGTGCTCGAGCCGCTGGCCGCGGCGCTCGCCGTGCTCACGGAAGACGAGAAGGAGCTCGGCGTCGCTCACGTGGAGATGGGCGCGAGCACGACGGACTTGGCGATCTTCCACGAGGGAAAGATCCGGCACCTCGGGACGATCAAGTTCGGCGGCAAGAACGTGACGCGTGACATCGTCCACGGACTCGGCGTGACCCAGGCCGACGCCGAGCGCCTCAAGGAACGGTTCGGCTCGGCGTACGAACCACTGGTCGATCCGGGCGAGGTGATTCAGCTGCCGAGTACGGCGGCCCAAGGTGAGCGCCACATTCCACGCGAGTTGCTGGCGCACATCATCCACCAGCGAATGGACGAGGTTTTCGACCTCGTTCAGCGCGAGATCACAGCCGCGGGGTTCGCGGGGAAGCTGAGCGCCGGCGTTGTCCTGACGGGCGGGGCCGCGGCAATGCCCGGCACGGCCGAGCTGGCGAACGAAGTCTTCGGGACGGGCGTCCGGGTCGGGGTTCCGACGCAGAACGTCGGGGGACTCGTGGATACGGTGGACGCGCCCCGGTTCGCGACGGTCGTCGGGCTCGCGCAGTACGGCGCCAACCGGGTGGCGTTGGGCGCCGCGACGACCAGCGCACGACGAACGCCGATCGGCAAGGGAATGGAAGGGATCACCGCGAAGCTGAAATTCTGGCTCCAGGACTTTTTCTAGGAACTGGAATCAGAGTTCGAGAATGCTGGCGGGGTGGACCGTCGCACCGAGACGGGGCGCATCAAATTTGTGTCACGTACGTCACGGTTGTGGAAAAGTCGGACGGCTATTCTTCGTGAAGAATTCGCGTGGGCGTCGTCAAAAGGGGTAGTCGGAACGCCGGAAAGCATTATATTGCGCGAGCGCTTCCGAGCCCTATGAGCCGCGGCTCGACGTAGTGTCGTCCAGTCGTTCCTTCCTTGATTCGACTCGCCAACATTCGACGTACGGACCGTCCGCAATGATCTTCGAGTTCGAAGAGAGCGCGACACAGAACGCCCGCATGAAGGTCGTCGGCGTCGGCGGGGGCGGCGGCAACGCCGTCAACCGGATGATCGACGAGCACCTCGAGGGGGTCGAGTTCATCTCGGTGAACACCGACGCCCAGGCGCTGCTCAACTCGAAGTCCGACGTCAAAGTCCAAATCGGCAAAAAACTTACGCGCGGTCTCGGCGCCGGCGCGCGGCCCGAAATCGGCCGCCAGGCGATCGAGGAAAACCGCGATGAAGTCGGCCGGTCGCTGACCGGCGCCGACCTGGTGTTCATCACGTGCGGAATGGGCGGCGGAACCGGTACGGGAGCCGCCCCGGTGATCGCCGAGCTGGCCCGTGAGGCGGGCGCGCTGACAGTCGGCATCGTGACCAAACCGTTCCTGTTCGAAGGGCGCAAGCGGATGCGCCAGGCGGAGCAGGGTATCAACGACATGCGCAAGAACGTCGACACGATGATCGTCGTGCCGAATGAACGGTTACTCGCGGTGGTCGGGAAAGGGATTCCGTTCCAGGACGCGCTCAAGAAAGCGGACGAGGTCCTGCTCCATGCGACCCAGGGCATCTCCTCGCTGATCAGCGTCACGGGGCTCGTGAACGTCGACTTCGCCGACGTCCGAACCGTGATGCAGGCGGGCGGGTCCGCGCTCATGGGCACCGGCATCGGCCGCGGCGAAAATCGCGCGATGGAAGCCGCCCAGCAGGCGATCAGCTCGCCGTTGCTCGACAACGTGAGCGTGTCGGGCGCGACCGGCGTCCTCGTGAACATCACCGGGGGCGCGGACCTCACGCTCGGCGAAGTGCACCAGATCAACGAGATCATTCACGACGCCGTCGGTGACGACGCCGAGATCATCTTTGGAGCGGTCCACGAGCCGGCCATGCAGGGCGAGATCCGCGTGACGGTCATCGCGACCGGCTTCGACCGTGCCCTCAATATGGGAACGACGCGGCCCGCGGACATCGTCACGTCGCCGACGGTGACCAAGAGCACCGGGTCGCCGGTCATCCAGTTCCCGCAGACTCGGCCCACCCGTGTGGCCAATACCGGCGGGGCAGGCACGGCCAACCGTTCAACCGATCCCACCCGCTCCTCCCGGCCTTCCCTCGGTGAGCGTGCGCCGCAAGACGTCACCGACATGGAGATCCCGACGTTCATCCGTCGGCAGATGGATTGAAGCCGGCGCTCTTCCGAATCGCTCTCTACTCCCTCATCGCGCTGGCCTTGGCCGGCGCGATTCGCTTCACACCCAGACTTTCCGAAGAAGCCCACCGGCCGGCTGACGTCTTCACGACGCAGGCGGCGATGCCGTCGTGGAGGCTCCGGTTCGACACGTTGGGTCGCGGCGAGTCGCTTCAGTCGCTCTTCCACCGGGGTGGGCTGAGCGACGCGGACGCCGATCTCGCGATGCGGGCGGCGGCTTCGGCTTCGCTGAACGTGAGGCGCATCCCCGCGGGAATGCTCGTCACCCTGCGGACCCGCGCCGCGGACTCGATTCCATCAGAGATCTCGCTTCAACTGTCACTCGATCGCGTGCTGCACCTGAGTCGGTCGGGGAACGGGTGGACGGGTGCCGAGGAACGCGTTCGGTGGACGACGGACACGATCATCGTCGCCGGGAGGATCGAGTCGAATCTGTACGACGCGATGGACGAGAGCGCGAGGCGTGATTTGCCCGCCGCCGCGCGGCAGCAACTCGCGTGGTCGCTCGCCGACGTTTACGAGTACCGCGTGGACATGAGCCGCGACCTGCAGGTAGGCGACAACTTCGGCGTGGTCGCGGAGCGGGAAGTGTCGCCGACAGGCGCCGTGCGAATCGGGCAGCTGATCGCGGCGACATTCACGTTGTCAGGGTCGGTCATCAAGGCAGTGCGGTTCGCGCACGACTCATCGAACGGCGAATTCTTCGACCAAAGCGGAAAGTCGATGAGGGCCGCCTTCCTTCGCGCGCCGCTCGAATTCCGCCGCATCTCGAGTGTATTCGGCGGGCGCGAACATCCGATTCTCGGCGGTTGGCGCGAACACAAGGGAACCGACTACGCGGCAAACGCGGGAACGCCGGTGCGGGCCATCGGCAGCGGCGTCGTGATTCGCGAAGGTTGGGGAAACGGCTATGGCAACGTGCTCGAGATTCGCCATCCAAACGGCTTCGTCACGCGCTATGGCCACTTGAGCCGATTCGCGGCGGGTGTGCGAGCCGGCTCACGCGTCACGATCGGCCAGACCGTGGCGTTCGTCGGCAGCACGGGATTGGCGACGGGGCCGCATTTGCATTTCGAGGTGCTGGTCGCGGGCAGACAGCGCGACCCGCGAGTCGCGCTCAAGTCGGTCGGCGGTGCGCCGGTACCGGCCGCGGACCGCGACGAGTTCGAGCAGGCCCGCGACCGCATCCTTTCGTATCTCGACTCCGCCGCCCCGGGCGTGGCAAAGCTGGCGCTCCGCTGATCGCGGGGGCTGCCGCGGGTCGACGTTAGGTTTCGGCCAATGTCAGCCTGGCTGCTCGCCGTCGTTGCCGGCGTCGTGGTGGCGCTCACTCAATACGGCCTGCGCGAGCTTCGAACGGGGGGCGCGTTCACAGTCGTCGCAGCGTTGCTGCGGGCGGCTGTGGTCTCGCTCATCGTCGCGTTGCTGCTCGACGCGCCGCTCGGCTTCGCGGCACCGGCCTCGGCGTGGGTCGCGCTCGACGTGTCGTCGAGCATGGTCCGCGACGATTCGACGACGTGGCGCGCCGCCCGCGATTCGCTGACTCGCGCTCAGCGGGCGGGAGGCGGGGCGGCGGAGAGCGTTTTCGTATTCGGCGATTCGATTCGGCGAGGCAGCGATGCAGGCACGCCGTCGGATCCGACGACGCGCCTGCGTCCCGTCGTCGAACGCGCGCTTGGAGCGGGCCATCCGCTTCTCATCATCACGGACGGCGAGATCGACGATCCGGACGCGGCGGCGTCGCTTCCCGCGGGTTCGCGGCTCGTCGTCCTGAAGCATCCGCCGCGACGCGATCTAGGCGTCGTCTCCATCGATGCCCCGCGCGCGCTCGTCAGCGGCGATACGGTGGAGGTGCGGGTCACGCTCGCGGCCGGCGGCGGCGGCGCGGCGCCGGGTTCGTTGTCTCTGACACTGAACGACCGTCCAATCGCGACGGCGCCGGTGGATTCGATGGCGCCCTTCGCTGAGCGCACGGTCTCCGTGAAGGCGCGGCTGCAGGGCGCGAGCGGCTCGACTCTGTTGAAGGCGGCCGTGTCGTCGCCCGGCGACTCGAACGCGCACGACGACACGTTGAGCGTGGCCGTCGATCTCTCGCGGGCGGCCAGCGCGGTGTTCGTGTCGACGTCGCCCGACTTCGACGCACGCTACGCGCTCTCGGTGCTGCGCGGGTCGCTCGGCATTCCGAGTCGCGGATTCTTCCGCGTCGCGCCGGGCGAATGGCGCGCCGACGGCTCGCTGGCGCCCGCGTCCGAAGCGGACGTACGCCAGGCGCTGCACGACGCTCCGGTGGCCATCATTCACGGCGACACGGCCATCTTCGGCCCGCCTCGGGCGGCGACGGCCGGGCCTCTCGCGCTCCTCGTCACGACCGGAACGGAGGGGGAATGGTACCCGTCGGCGGCGCCGCTGTCGCCGCTGGCACCGTCCCTGTCGGGCGTTGTGTGGGATAGCCTGCCGCCCGTGGGTCTGTCGCCGAACGTGCCCAAGGGAAGTTGGGTCGGCGTCGAAGCGCGTCGCGGCCGCGGCGACGAGCGGAGGCCGGTCGTCGTGGGTATGGAGGAGCCGCGCCGGGTCGCGGTGATCGCGGCGTCGGGCCTTTGGCGCTGGAAGTTCCGCGGCGGTGTTTCGGGCGACGCGTTCACCGCGGTGTGGGGAAGCGTGTTCGATTGGCTGGCGGCCGAGCGCGCCGACCACCGCGCCGCGGTGCCCGACGAGCGCGTCGTCCGCGCCGGAGACCCGGTGCGGTGGCGACGCGGTTCGGCGGCGGACTCGCTGGTCACGGTGGTCGTGCAACAGCATGGTGCGCCACGCGGCGATACGCTGACGCTCCGCTTCCCGCCCGGTGTCAGCGTCACACAGACGCCGCCGCTCGCGGCCGGTGTCTACGACGTCACGACGCGCGGCGGATCGGTGCTCTTGCCGGTGAACCCGTCGCGCGAGTGGCTGCCGCGCTCGCCGACCGTCAAGGCCGGCGAGCAGACACGCAGCACGCTGTCGGCCGACGCGGCGCCGCGGATTCGCGGTGCCGGCTGGGCGTACGCGTTGGCGATATTGCTGGTATGCGTCGAGTGGGTTCTGCGCCGCCGGCGCGGCATGCGTTGATCATACTGGAATCATGAGACTTTTACGCAAGTCCGGAGACGTACCAAAGCGCTCGCTGTGGCAGCGCATCAAGGACGTCGCGTTGATGGATGCCGGCGTGTTCATCCGCGGCGGCGTGTCGACGACCTCGCTCGAGAGCCTGGAGCAGCTGCTGCTCGAGTCGGATTTCGGCGTCCCGGTGACGCTGCGGCTGGTGGACGAGGTCGAGCAGCGCGCGAAGCGCGGCGGGGTCACGAGCCAGGAGCAGTTCCTCGACGTGCTGGCGCGCGGCATCGAAACTTCGCTGCGCGCCGGAAACAGCGATCCATCGCTCCGGCTGGCCCTCGCCGCGCCGACCGTCATCCTCGTCGTGGGCGTGAACGGCGCGGGAAAGACGACGTTCATCGGAAAGCTGGCCGAGCGCCTGCGCCGCGGCGGAAACAAGGTGATGGTCGCCGCCGCGGACACGTTTCGCGCGGGGGCCATCGACCAGCTGCGTGTGTGGGCGGATCGCACCGGCTCGATGTTCGTCGGCGCGAAAGCGGGGGCCGATCCCGCCGCCGTCGCCTTCGACGCGATCGACGCCGCGGTGGCGCGCGGCGCGGGGGTGCTCATCATCGATACCGCCGGCCGATTGCACACGAGCGAAGGGCTCATGGACGAGCTGCGCAAAGTCGCGCGCGTCGTCGCCAAGCGGCTTCCCGGCGCGCCGCACGAGACGCTGCTCGTGCTCGACGGCACGATCGGGCAGAACGCCGTGCAACAAGCGAAGATCTTCAGCGAAGCGGTGCCGGTGTCGGGGCTCGTCGTCACGAAGCTCGACGGCACGGCGCGGGGCGGAGTCGTGATCGCGGTGCACGAGGCCATCGACGTGCCCGTCAAGTTTCTTGGCGTCGGAGAGGGCGCGGAAGACCTCGAGGCGTTCGACGCGGCCGCGTTCTCACGGGAGCTCCTGAGCGGAGCGTGAGCGCGCCCGCGCAGAGCGACCGGCGCTCGGCCGACACCGGCGGCGGACGCCGTCTGTATCTCGACACGCCCGTCACTTACCTCAAAGGCGTGGGCCCGGCCCGCGCGGAGGCGCTGCGGCGGCTCGGCATCACGACGGCCGGCGATCTGCTGTACCACGTGCCGCACCGGTACGAGGACGCGAGCACGATCACGCCGATCAAGAGTCTCGAGCCGGGCATGCACGGCACGGTCGTCGGCACGGTGATCTCCAAAGGCGTTCTGCCGACGCGGAAAGGGCTGCGAATCTTTCAAGCGGTTTTGCGCGACGAGACGGGCATGATAGAAGTCTCATGGCCCGGCCAGCCATTCCTCGACCGCACGATCGGCAAGGGGGACGTGCTGCTGGTGAGCGGCAACGTGCGCTTCTTCCACGGCCGGCAGCTCCAGCCGCGCGAGTATGTGAACCTCGGGGACGACGAAGGCGCCGCGACGGGACGCGTGCTGTCGGTCTATCCGGCCACGGAAGGACTGTCGTTCAAGGTGATCCGGTCGATCATCGACGCGCACCTCGGTGCGTTGCTGCCGCTGGTCACGGAGTATCTGCCGCCGAGCGTCGTGAAAGCGGCCGGCGTTCCGGCCATCGGCGACGCGTTGCGCATGATGCATCGGCCGGCGTCGCTCGCCGAAGCGATGCAAGGACGTGCGCGGCTCGCGTTCGAGGAGCTGTTCTTCGTGCACCTGCTGCATCAGCGAGCGAAGGCGCTGGCCCGCGAACCGCGGGCGGGAATTCGCTTCGTGAACAAACGGAAGCTCACCACCGCGTTGCGCGAAGCGCTCCCATTTCAGCTCACCGGCGCGCAGGTGCGCGCCGTCCGCGAGATCGTGGCCGACATGTGCAGCGACCGCCGGATGCAGCGGCTGCTCCAAGGCGATGTCGGCAGCGGCAAGACGATCGTCGCGCTGTTCGCCGCACTGCTCGCGATCGAGAACTCACGGCAAGCCGCGATCATGGTGCCGACCGAACTGCTGGCCGAACAGCACGCCGTCTCGATGAGTCGCCTGCTCGCGCCGCTCGGCATCGAGCCCGTGTTGCTCACGGGAAGTTTGCCCGCGAAGCGGCGTAAAGAGATCGCGGCGCGACTGGCGAGCGACGAGTCGCTGCTGGTCGTGGGAACGCACGCCCTCGTGCAAGAGGCAACGGCGTTCTCGAAGCTCGGATTCGCGGCGATCGACGAGCAACACCGATTCGGCGTCGAGCAGCGCAAAGCGCTCGCCGCGAAAGGCGAAGCGCCGGACGTCCTGCTCATGTCGGCGACTCCGATCCCGCGCTCGCTCGCGCTCACGATGTACGGCGATCTCGATCTCAGCATGCTCGACGAGCGTCCTCCCGGCCGCCGTCCAATCACGACCGCGTTGCGGAAAGAGTCGGCCCGCGGGCGCGTGCTCCAATTCGTGGACCGGCAGCTCGAGCTGGGGCGCCAGGCGTACGTCGTGTACCCGGTCATCGAAGAGTCGGAGAAGACGGACCTCAAGGCCGCGACGACGATGTTCGAGACGCTCGCCGCCGGCCCATTCGCCAATCGACGCGTGGCGCTGCTGCACGGCCGGATCCCGAGCGAAGAGCGCGACGACATCATGCGGCGCTTTCGAGATGGCACGGTCGATCTCCTGGTGGCGACGACCGTGATCGAGGTGGGAATCGACGTGCCGAATGCCACGGTGATGCTCGTCGAACACCCGGAGCGCTTCGGGCTCTCGCAGCTTCACCAGCTGCGCGGGCGCGTCGGCCGCGGGGCGGAAGAGTCCTACTGCATTCTGCTCGGCGACGTGAGTCCGGAGGCGGCAGACCGGCTGCAGGTGTTCGTGCAGACGGAAGATGGATTCGAGATCGCGCGCGAAGACCTGCGGCTACGCGGCATGGGCGACCTGTTCGGCGAGCGGCAGAGCGGCGTGCCGACGTTCCGCATCGCCGATCCGTTTCGCGACGAGGCGCTCAGCGAGCGCGCTCGAGAGGCCGCCGCGGCGATCCTGGAGCGCGACGCGGCGCTCGAGCGTCCCGATCACGCCGGGCTTCGACGCGTGTTGGGCGACCGGTACGCGCGGTCGCTCGAACTGTTTCGAGTCGGCTAGAGCGTCAGCGCGGTGACGGCGGCGGCTGTCCGAGCCGCCGGCGAATGCGCTCGAGCTCCGCGTTTGCCTTCGCCAGCTCATCCTTCAGGCGCTTGATCTCGGCGTCGGCCGTGGCGGTGCTCTCGGCCGCGGCGCGCGGAGTCTCGATGCGCGCGTCGGACAACGCTCGCGCGATCGCCGCGGCGGCGTTCGCGTCCTTGGCCTGCGCCATCGCGCCGGCGGCGAGCCGATTCAGCGCGTCCAGCTGGCCCGCGACGCGCCGCAACGTCGTCGCCTCGAGCACGTGCTCTCGCGGCCGTGTGGCGGCGAGGTAGGTGTCGAGCAACGCGATGGCGCCGGGGACCGATTCGGAGCGATTCGACGGATCGAGCTCGAAGAGGGCGCGCCAATACGACGCTTCGAGAGCCTCTTCGCTCGTGGGAAAGCGTGTCGCGAAGTTCGCCAGCGCAGAGTCGGCTAAATCGAATTCACCGCGCGCGGCCGAGTGCTGGGCTCGAGAGAGCGCGCCGGGCCAGGCGCGAACCGGCGCCGGACCGACCACTCTCGACATCGGAGCGCAAGCGAGCGCGAGGCCAGCCGACGCGGCCAGGATGGCCGAGCGCGACGTGCGTTGCGTCACAGGGCCGCGGCGCTTGGGATGGCGGGCGTGGCGCGCTGCGCGATTGAACGCCGCACGGCGCGCACTGGCAGCCTGATCGTGAACGTCGTTCCGACTCCAAGCGTGCTTTCGCACGAGATCCATCCTCCGTGCGCTTCGACAATCTCCTTGGCGATCGCAAGTCCCAAGCCCGTCCCGATCCCGCGGGCACGCTGGTTGTCCGCCTGATAGAACTTTTCGAAGATGCGCGGCAGCTGTTCCGGGGGGATACCCGCCCCCGTGTCCGTGACGCGCATGATTACCGATCCGTCGTCCGGCTCGATCGTGAGCGACACCGTTCCGCCATGCGGTGTGAACTTGAACGCATTGGACAACAGATTGCCGAGGACTTCGTTGATGCGGTCGTCGTCCCAGTACACTTCGCGCGGGAGCCCGCCCTCGCTCTCGACGTGGAACGCGACTTCGCGCTGCACCGCCAACACGTGGAACGAGCGCTCGAGCTCCGCGAGCATGCTTTCGAGATTCACGCTGCGGAGCTCGAGGCGGCCGCCGCCGGCCTCGAAACGACTGACGTCGAGAAGCTGCTTCACGAGACGCGCCAGCGTGTTCGCTTGAACGACGAGCGTGCGATGCACCTCGGCGTGCCGAACGTCCACCGGTCCGTACACTCCTTCGTCGAGCAGCTGTAGATAGCCGATCATGACGTTGATCGGCGTCTTGAGCTCGTGCGACGCGACGGACACGAATTCCGCCTTGAGCTTATCGAGCTCCGACAGCTGGCGCGTCATCTCGGTGAAGCTGGCGGCGAGCTGCCCGAACTCGTCGGACTTGCTCGGCACCGTGCCGAGGCGATACGTGAGATCGCCGTCGGCCACCGCGCGCATGCCGGCCCGGAGATCGAGTATCGGGCTCGTGATCGACCGTGTGAGCCAGAACGCGACCCCCGCGGCGACGGCGATCGCCAGTATGAGGGCGAGCACGGACCCGGAAGCGATGAGCGTGATCCGCGCTCCCTCAGCGTCGGCGTCGTCCGAAGTGCGCGTGAAAAGCGCCCGTTCCGCCAGTTTGACGAGAGAATCGGCCCGGGTGAGGGCCGGCACGAATGCCTTGGACGACAGCGAGTCCGCGGCGGCGGTGTCTCCCCGGATGGCGGCGTCGAACTCGGCCGGCGCCACACGCGTCATGCTGTCGACCGACGGCTCGATGCCGCGCGCATAGTCGGGGAGTTGGAGCGCGGCCAGCGAGTCCGTCAACACACCGACTCGCTGCAACTCCTGGTTCATCAACTCCTTGTTCCTGACCGACGGTGTGAAGAGCAGCGCCAATTCCTGACGTCGCAGATCGTTCAACCCATCGCTCAACCGGCCGATGAGTTGCGACGCCGCGAAGTCACGTTCGCGCAGGTTCTTGGCGTCGCCGCGCAGGGCGAAAATTCCCCAGATGGCCCACACGAGCGGACCGACCAGGATGACCGCGATGAGGACCAAGCCCAACCCAAGTCTCGACCGGAGGGTCATTCGCACGACGCAGCAGTGGTGATCGGCCCGCCCACGGATAGAGCGACGCGTCTACCGCAGTTCACGCGCCAGGGGTACCCACGAGCGAAAGGCACGTATAGCCTTAAGCCTCTCGCTCGGGACCGTCCGCGTCCTCCCAGGCGTCTCCTTCGCCCGTCCTTCGAACGACCATGGCCGATTCCGCGCCGACCCAGCCGAACACCCCGACTCCGCGAATCGGCGAGCTCAATCAGTTCGTTGGCCAACTCGTCACGATTCGTGGCTGGGTCACCCACGTCAGATCGTCGGGGAAAGTGGCGTTCGCCGTACTGCGCGACGGGACCGGGATCGTTCAAGCGGTATTCGTCAAGACGCAATTGCCACCGGACGTTTGGGAGCGTTTCAAGGAACTTACACTCGAAACGTCCGTCCATGTGTCGGGCGAGGTGCGCGCCGAGCCGCGCGCGCCGGGCGGGTACGAACTGGGCGTGACGGGTCTCACAGTTTTCGGCGCGAGCCCGATCGACTACCCCGTGCAACCGAAGGAGCACGGAATCGATTTCCTGCTCGACAACCGGCACTTTTGGCTGCGCAGCAATCGTGTACGCGCGATCTTTTCGATCCGCAACGAGATCGAGCAGGCGATCCACGACTTCTTCTACGAGCGCGGATTTCTGCGGATCGACACGCCGATTCTCACCGCGGCGATCGGCGAGCGGAGCGGGTTGTTCGAGACCAAATACTTCGACGAGGGCACGGCCTACCTCGCGCAGACCGGCCAGCTCTATGGCGAAGCCGCGGCCGCGGCGTTTGGACGGATCTACACGTTCGGGCCGACGTTCAGGGCCGAAAAGTCGAAAACGCGACGCCACCTGACCGAATTCTGGATGATCGAGCCGGAAGTCGCGTGGAACGACTCGGCGGACAACATGCGTTTGCAAGAGGATTTCGTCTCGTTCATCGTGCAGCGTTGTCTGGGGCGCCGCGCCGCGGAACTGAAGGAATTGGAGCGGGACACCGCTCCGCTCGAGCGCGTGAAGCCGCCGTTTCATCGCGTGGACTACGGCGACGCCGTGACGATTCTGCAAGGGAAGGGAAGCTCGATCGTCTGGGGCGACGATCTCGGGGCCGAAGACGAGGCACTGCTCGTGGCCGACTACGACCGGCCCGTGTTCGTGTTGAACTACCCCAAGGGCGCGAAGGCGTTCTACATGAAAGAGAATCCCGCCGATCCGCGCACGGTGTTATGCGACGACTGCCTCGCCCCGGAAGGCTACGGCGAAATCATCGGCGGCTCGCAGCGCGAGGACGATCTCGAAAAGCTGCTGCATCGCATTCACGAAGAGGGGCTGCCGGTCGATGCATACGACTGGTACCTCGACCTGCGCCGCTACGGCACGTTCGTTCACTCGGGGTTCGGGCTCGGACTCGAGCGCACGGTGGCGTGGGTTTGTGGGCTGCAACACATCCGCGAGGTGATCGCGTTCCCGCGGATGATGCATCGGCTCAAGCCGTAGACGCGGACTCCGGCTACCGCGGGTCGGCGTGCAGGGTAAGACGCATCACGTCGACCGGACGAACGGCGTCGTGAACGTTGCTGGCCGACATCGTCAGCGCTCTTGACTCGCGCTCCGCGCGCACCTCGACGCGCGCGCCCTTCGGGACGTCGCAAACGTGGAAGAGTCCCCGCCCGTCGACTTTCACCTTCGAAACGACGTCGACGCCCGTGAGCTTGACGACGGCCGTCTCGACGACCGCGCCGACCGCGGGCGAACCGTCGGGGAGCAGGGCGCGCCCAAGGATGATGACTCGTCCGGCCGCGAGCGCGCGTTGTGAGCAGAGCTGCGCCGCGAAATCGTCGGCCGTCGGCGCCTCGAACCCTACCCTGATGGTGGAATCACGAACGGCGTTGACCGCCAACCGAGTTCGAAGAACGATGTCGAGCGGCGTGAGAACCGTGTCCGCGACCGCTATCGCGTACGGCCCCGGGACGAGATCGGTGATGGTGAACCGGCCCGCCGAATCGCTGATCGCGAAGTAGTCCGTTCCGGCGAGCGTGATGATTTGACCACCGATGGGAACGTGTCCGTGGGTGACGATCCCCGTCAGGGTTCCGAGCGGCGCAGCCCACGTTCGGCCGTCCTCCCATCGAACACCGGCAACCTCGCCGCCGCTTTCGTGCATGTCGCTCGGCAATACGGCGACGATGCCGAGGCGCGACGACGCGGGCACACCGATCGGGCGAATGGACCACCGGTCGATGATGGGAATTCCGTCGGCCATGGTGTGGAAGGACACGCGGCCGCCGGGTTCATACTTCTCGAAGCGGCGGTCGATGCCGACGTATCGAAACACGATTTCGACGAGGGACCGCGTCGTCGAATCGATCCACACGGCACCCTCGACGTCGACCCGCCCGCGTTTGTGCGCGGCCGCCTCGAACGCGAGGCCGACCTGATGCGGCCGATCGCGATCGGGCGTCGCGAGCTGAAAGCAGTAGCCGCGCGGGAACGCGTCGTCGAGCATCACGTCCGCATCGGGCCCGTTGAATATCGCCACGTTCGCGCTGTCGTCGACGAATCCGCGCTCGATGAACTCAGACGCCGGGCGGGTCGCGACGAACGGACGCGCACCGGAGCTCGAGTCGACGTGCACGGCCTGACTCACGGGCGTGAAGCCGTCTTGTCCCATCTGCCGGTCGAAGTGCAACCGCTTCATCACCGTATGCTCCGTCTCGCGCGCCACGACCGCGGCGAGCAGCGCGGACCGCGCCTGATCCCACAGCGCGAGCGCCGCCGCTCGATCGTCTCGCCGCGGACAATTCGGCGAGTCGGTGACCTGCACCGGATCGAGAAGCGTCGGGATCATGCGCATCGCGAGATCGAGATTCACGACGCCGTCGATCGGCGCCGGCAGGGCGACGTCGCGCGGACGAAAGCCGATGCGAAGGAGTTGCAGGCGGCGAGCACCAACGGGCAGCTGCACCCGGAATTCACCGCGCTCGTTGGTGAGGTTGCGAACGATCGGCTTGCCGGCGGAGTCGGCGAGGATCAAAACGACGGTCGAAATCGGCTGGCGCGATGCGCTGTCGCGGACGGTACCGCGCAATTCCTGCGCGCTGGCTGTCGGCGCAGACACGCCGGCCGCGAGCCACAACGCCGCGCCGACGGCCACGCCTCGCCACGTGGGTGGGAGTGAGAGGCGCATCTCGCTCGAACAGTCCGCTCGGAGGCGGGAAAGGTCAAGCGCGACGCGGTGCGCGCGCTGTTGTGCCAGGCGGCAGCGCCAGGCGACTACTCGCCGCGCTTGACCTCGTCCCAAATCGAGTCGAGCTCGTGGAGCGTGGCCTTACCGACGACGAGACCGCGTTCGGCGGCGATGCGTTCGACGGCTTCGAAGCGGCGCGCGAACTTCACGTTCGCGGAGTCGAGCGCGAGAGCCGGATGGACGTCCGCCTTGCGGCAGAGGTTGACGACGGCGAACAGCAGGTCGCCGAGCTCCGCCTCCAAGCGCTTGCGACTCGGCGCGTCGGCGGCCGGCGACGCGAGCTCGGCGCGAACCTCGGCGATCTCCTCGTCGACTTTCTCGAGCGGGCCTTCGACACTTGGCCAGTCGAAGCCGACGCCGGCGGCGCGATCTTGAAGTCGAAAGGCGCGGTGGAGGGCAGGAAGGTCAGCCGGTAGTCCGTCGACGATGCTCGCCCGCCGAGAGGCCTTCATCCGCTCCCACGGCTGTTTTACTCCGTCGCCGTACAGGTGAGGATGCCGTGCCTTCATCTTCGTGATGAAGGTGTCAGCGACGTCGTGCATGTCGAACGCGCCGCGTTCTTCAGCCAGAACGGAATGAAACAAGACTTGCAGGAGGAGGTCGCCGAGTTCCTCGCGGAGCTTCGGGTCGTCTCCGCCGCGAATGGCGTCGTCGACCTCGTAGGCTTCCTCGATCAGGTATGGCCGAAGCGACTCGTGCGTCTGCGCGGCGTCCCAGTCGCAGCGGGCACGAAGGTCGCGCATCAGAGACAACGTATCTTCAAGCGACGGTTTCACTTGCATAGCCTCCACGGGTCCGGTATACTACCCGCCCTCTGAACGACCGGTCAATGCACGCTTTGAACGCGCGCGCCTGGGTCGATGTCGACCTCGGCGCGCTCTTGCAAAATGGAACCGCGTACGCGGCACGAGCCGGCGTGCCTCTTCTGCCCATGGTCAAGGCGGATGCGTACGGCCTGGGTGCGGTTCCGGTCGCGCGGGCGTTGGAACGGCTGGATCCGTGGGGTTTTGGCGTCGCGACCGTCGTCGAAGGCGAAGAGTTGCGGCAAGCCGGCGTGACTCGGCCGATCGTCGTCTTTACGCCACTCCTCGTCGACGATCTCGGTCCGGCGGCAAAGGCCGGGCTCACGCCGACGCTTGGGGCGCGCGACACGATCGTCCGTTGGCGCGAGACCGGCCGTCCCTGGCAGTTGGCGATCGATACGGGGATGAGCCGGGCCGGAATACAATGGAACGACATCGGCTCGATCGCGGACCTCGTTGCGGCGTTTCCGCCCGAAGGCGCGTTTACGCACTTTCACTCCGCGGACGCCGCCGACGAGTCTCGTGCGACGCAAGAAGAGCGGTTCACTCGCGCCATCGCGACGCTCCCCGCCCCAGTGCGGCCAGCGATGCTGCACGCCGAAAACAGCGCCGCCGTTGAACGCAGAGGAAAATCGCCGTGGACCGTGGCGCGGCCCGGAATCTTTCTCTATGGCGTCGGCATCGGCGTCGAGAGTGGTCTCACGCCGTGTCATGTGGCGACGGTTCGCGCGCGAGTCGTGGATCTTCGCGTGATCGAGGACGGTGAGACGGTGAGCTATGGCGCCACGTATCGCGCGATGGGCCGCCGTCGGATCGCGACGCTCGGAATCGGCTACGCGGATGGATATCGGCGAATCCTCGGAAATCGTGCCGTCGCGCTGGTCGGAGGACGGCGCGCGCCGGTGATCGGGGTCGTGACGATGGACATGACGATGCTCGACGTGACGGACGTTCCATGCGAGACCGGCGACGTCGCCACGCTGATCGGGCGAGACGGCGACGAAGAGATCACGATTTCGGATGTCGCGCGTTTCGGCGGGCTGAGTCCCTACGAGGTGCTCACCGGACTTCGGGGGCGCTTGCCGCGCCGCTACATCGGAGCAGGGGCGGAATGACGCGTCGAGCGGCGATCATCATTCTCGATGGAGTCGGGATCGGCGAGGCGCCGGACGCCGACGTCTACGGCGACCGGGGAAGTGATACGCTTGGCAACCTGTCGCGAGCAGTCGGCGGCTTCTCATTGCCCAATCTCGAGAGAGCAGGGTTGGGAAACATCTCGACACTCGACGGCATGCGTGCCCGCGGTGCGGACGAGTCGAGCGGTGCCTGGGGAAAAATGGTCCCGCGATCCGCGGGCAAAGACAGCACGACGGGTCACTGGGAGATCGCCGGGGTTCATCTCGACAGTGCGTTTCCGACCTACCCGAACGGCTTCCCGAAGGAAATCGTCGCCGAGTTCGAGGCGAAGTCCGGGAAGAGGACCATTGGGAACGTCGCGGCGAGTGGAACGACGATCATCGATCGGTTCGGGCCGGAGCATGAGCGGACTGGCGCTCTGATACTGTATACGTCGGCTGATTCAGTTTTTCAGATCGCCGCCCATGAGCAAGTCGTGCCGCTCGACGAGCTGTACCGGGTGTGCGCGGTGGCGCGAGAGATGCTCGTGGCGCCGAACGACGTGTCGCGAGTCATCGCCCGACCATTCGTCGGCGAGCCGGGCGCGTACACACGGACGAAGAACCGCCGTGATTTCTCCATCGCTCCGCCTTCGGAGACTCTGCTCGACGCGCTGGCCGCCGCGGGTGTGCCGCGCGCCGGGGTCGGCAAGGTCGACGACCTTTTTGCGGGGCGGAGCATCGAGTCCAAACACACGGCCTCGAATGCCGATGGGATCACGGCGATTTCGAAGTGGCTTTCTGGCGGTGATCAGGGGTTACTTTTAGCGAACTTGGTAGATTTCGACCAAGCTTTTGGGCACCGGAACGACGCTGCGGGGTTTTATGGGGCGCTGCGCGAGTTCGACGCGGCGCTCCCACCTATGCTGGCCTCGCTTCAAGGGGACGATCTGCTCTTCATCACTGCCGACCACGGAAACGATCCGACGACCGCGTCGACCGACCACGCGCGCGAATGCGTGCCGCTGTTGGTCCTCGGACCTCGGGTTCGGCCGGGCAGCGTCGGCACGCGCTCCACGTTCTCGGATCTGGGCGCGTCGGTTGCCGAGTGGTTCGGGATCGGGTTCCGAGGCCGCGGGACGTCGTTTCTCTCGCAGGCGATCGTCCGCTGACATGGCGGTCGAGCAGCGGCCGGGCGTGGAGCCGACCGGCGACGAACGTACTATGACCATGCTGCGCGAGCGTGCCTTCGCCGCCATGGATCGTGCGTACGCCCCCTATTCCGGCTTTCGGGTCGGAGTCGCGCTGCTGTCCACCGACGGCAGCGTCGCGGAAGGGTGCAACGTCGAAAACGCGTCGTACCCGGCGGGTATTTGCGCGGAGCGTAGCGCGGTCGCGGCAGCGGTGGCCCGCGGCAACCAACGGTTCGAGGCGGTCGTGATCGCGACGGAAGCCGAAGAACCGACTCCACCGTGCGGCATGTGCCGCCAAGTGCTGGAGGAGTTCTCTCCGCACCTGCTCGTCGTGTCCACGACCCGCGAGGGTCGCGAGGCCCGCTGGACACTCGACGAGCTTCTCCCTCGAGCGTTCACCACGAATTCACTGCACCGGCGATGACCGGAGAGTTCCTTATTAAACAGAAGCGCGCCGTCCTCCTTGGCATGGTCGCGTCGGCGTTGGCGATTGCCGCTTGCAGCGACAACACCAACGGCGGCAAGTCATGCCCGCTGCTCTGCCCGGAGCAGGCGGTCACCCTGCAGGACACGATCATCGACGCCGTGATCGCCGACACGACTGTCGGCGGCATTCCGTCGATCGGCAACGAAGTCTTTTTGATGCTCTCGTCGCACGGCGATACGCTCGACAGCCGAGCGATCATTCGCTACGACACTCTTCCAACGGATTTTACCGGGGCCAGCTCGACCGACAGCATCATCACCGAAGTCGACAGCGCGCAGCTGGTGATCCCGATCGCGGCTGAGGACACGTTGCGGCGCCCGAAGGCGCCGGTGACGATCGAAGCGTACGACGTGGACACCGCGGCGACCGACACCGTCTCGTCGATCCTCGCCACGCTGTTCCGTCCCGACCGATTCCTCGGCAGCAAGACCTTCGCGCCGGAATCGATCGCCGACACGCTTCGCGTCCCGATCTCCACTGACACGGTTCTAAACCGGATCAAGAGCGGGACGAAGCTGCGCGTCGGGCTTCGGTTGCTTGCGCGTCCCGGCTACGACATTCGCGTCGGTTCGTCCGCCGGCGGGCAGTCGGTCGGGCTGCGGATCAAGGCCTCCAAGGACACGGCCGCCACCCCCGTTGTGGTGACGCCAATCTCGACCACGCCGACCAATCAGCTGTTCCTCTCGGGACCGCTGTCGGACTTCAGCATTCTCGTCAAAGGCGCGCAGCCGATCAACCCGATGCTGTTGAGCGTGGGCGGGCCGCCGCCGCGGCGCGCGTTCCTTCGCTTCAACATTCCGTCGCACATCATCGACTCGACGACAATCGTGCGCGCGTCGCTGCTGCTCACGCAATCGCCGAATCGCTTCGTCGACACGAAGGACTCGATCAAAGTCTTCCCCGTCGCGGTGCTGTCGGCGCCGACGGTCACCGACATCAGTTCGATGCTTCAGTTCCTGGGGAACGCCGGCGAGTTTGGTCTGGATTCGCTCTCCATGGCCCCCAGCGACAGCGGCGTGAGGTCGTTCGAGGTCGTGGGACTGACGCGTCTGTGGAAGGGACAATCCTCGACAGTAGCCCAGCGCGCGCTGGCGCTGCTGAGCGGCACAGAGGGGCAGCGCCCTGCCCAGATCGACTTCTTCTCGACCCGCGCGCCGGCGGCCTTACGGCCGCGGCTCCGCATCACCTTCGTACCGGCGATCAACTACGGGCTGCCGTAAATGATACGACTCCGCGTTCGCTCGAATGGTTTTTGGCTCGTCGCGGTCGGCGCGCTGATCGGGACCACCGGTCTCGCGTCGCGCGCGTCGGCACAGGCGAGCCTGAGCCTGCAAGGTTTCGGCTTTCCGGCGGGCCAGATGAGCACGCGCACGCTCGGAGCGGGCGGATCGTTGGCGGAGATCGATCCGTTGACGCCGGTGAACCCGGCGAGCGTCGCGCTGCTGTTGACGCGAATGATCTACGTGCAGGCGGAACCGGAATACAGGACGGTTCACTCACAGAACGGGACCGACCATACCACGACGCCGCGCTATCCGAACTTTTTCGGCGCGATTCCGATCGGAGGCGGGTTGGTGATGAGCCTCGGTTCGTCGAGCCTGCTCGATCGAACTGGTACCACGACCTTCGCGTCGCCCCAGGTGCTCTCGGGCACCGACACGGTGCTCATGACGACCAAGCTCCAGATCCAGGGGGCCATGAACGACGTGCAGCTGGCCGCGGGATGGTCGCCGACGACATGGTTCCGTTTCGGACTCGGCGCGCACGCCATCACCGGACGCAACCTCGTGACGTTGACACAGTCGTTCGACGACACGGTGGCCTTTGCGACCGCGCGGAACCAGCGCATTCTCAGCTTCAGCGGGTCGGCGGCGTCGGCCGGCGTCCAGGTTGTCGGCAAGGGTCTGACGTTCGCCGCGTCGGCGAGGCAGGGCGGCCCGCTGTCGTTGTCGGCCGGCGACACCATCCTCTCGCGCGCCCGGGTTCCGAATCGCTTCGGCGCGTCCCTGACGTATACCGGGGTCGCGAACTCGTTCATCTCGGTGCGCACGGCGCACGACAACTGGTCGGTGCTCGGCAGCCTCGGGAATCCCGGACTTCAGGGCGTCGACGGCTGGGATACGAGCGTTGGGGCGGACATTTCCGGGCCCAAGCTGGGCGCGCGGCCGCTCTTCTTGCGCGTCGGGCTCCGCGACCGCACGCTTCCGTTCACGGCCAACGCGAACACCGTGACGGAAAAGAGCGAGAGTGTCGGCCTCGGCACGTTGTTCGCGAACGGTCGGGTGTTGAGCGATTTTGCGTTGATCCATGCGAACCGGAGCGCGGACTTGAACGCGACGGAAAGCGCGTGGACCCTCAGCATCGGTCTCAGCATTCGTCCATGATCCGCACGTGGAGAACAACAGCCCGCCCGCGAACGCCCCGCTGATTCTCGTCGCCGACGACGTGTCGGCGAACGTGGAGTTGTTGTTCGACCAACTCCACGTGTTGGGATTTCGCGCGATCGCGGCGGCCGACGGCCCGTCGGCGCTGGCCATGTGCTTCGAGCGGCGTCCGGATCTGTGCATTCTCGACGTGTCGATGCCGGCCGGTGATCTGGGGGTGGACGACCGCTCCACCGGGTTCGAGGTGTGCCGCCGCATCAAGCGCGACCCGCGCACGAAGAGCATTCCGATCATCTTCGTCACCGCGCTCAACGACACCACCGATCGCGTGAAGGCGATCGAGGCGGGCGGCGACGATTTTCTCACCAAGCCGCACAATCGCCTCGTGCTCGGCGCACGCGTCCGCAGCCTGCTCAAGCTCAAGGCGACGACGGACTCGCTCGAGGATACGCTGCGGAAGCTGCGCGAGGTCGAGAAGATGCGCGACGATCTGATGAAGATGATCGTGCACGATCTCAAAACGCCGCTCACGTCGATTCTCGCCACGACAGAGATGTTGATCGACGGCGACTTCGGTCCCCTCAACGCCGAGCAGCGAAAGATGCTGACCGACGCGGAAGGCAAGGCCGACGATCTGCTCGCGCTAATCGGAGACTTGCTCGAGGTCTCGCGCATCGAAGAAGCCACGATGACGCTGGACTTGCAGCCCATCGCGCCGGCGGCGCTGCTCAACGAAGTCGCGCACGAGTGGTCGATTCGGTTCCAGCAGGAAGGTGCGACGGCCGTGGTCGACGTTACTGATGATGCGCCGGTCTTCGAAGCCGATCGATCGCTCATCAAGCGCGTGCTGGGCAATCTGGTGCAAAATGCGCTCACACACTCGGCGACGGCCGTCACGTTGCAACTTTGCGCACGGCGCAACGACGACGGCATTCTGTT